>JANOQB010000660.1:0-16888 GCA_031422215.1 Cytophagales bacterium
CTTTTCAAAACTGTTGCGAAACCTGCCACGAAACACTTCGTGCCGCACCAACTGTTGATACCCACCCATCACAATATTTTTAGCGTTGTGCTCATAGTTGGGATGATCGCTTGGGTAAACATCAATCAACTTCACAATAAAATCCGCATCGGTGCCAGTCATTGAAACTTTTAATCTCGCCAGTATTTCTCCGGCCAGCACAACATCTTCCGCCAACACGTCCGTTTCGAATGTGATCACATCCGGTCTGCGGGCTGCCTCGCGCTGATCGTCACTCATAAACTTTCGTGGTGTGAAAGTCAATCCTTCCGTTTGCGAGGTGTAGGGAACGGGCTTGGCAGGATCGCTCAAATATTCAAACGCAGTTTCTTTTGGTGTGGGCTGGTTCACATAAAGTTTTCCTTGCACACCAAAGTAAAGTTTAAGTGGGGCATATTCTTTGGGCGGCCACGCAGCAAATTTCCTCCACTCCTTCTTTCCAGTGTCGAACATATAGGCTTCCGGCAAATTGGGCTGTCCCTCCCCTTTCAAAAACCAGGCAAAAAACTTTCTTTCAATTTCGCGTTGATAAAAAGTTGAAATGCTATCGCCAAAATAAATGTGGTTGTGTGTGGATTTACCTTGCTCGTTGGCCCAATCGCCATGACCCCACGGGCCCATCACCAATGTATTATAAGCACCCGGGCTGTTTGATTCAATGGTTTTGTAAATATTGAGCGGCCCATATAAATCTTCGGCATCAAACCATCCGCCTACCGTCATCACAGCATGCTTTACATTTTTGAGATGTGGCAATAGGTTTCTCTTTTGCCAAAAGTCATCGTAGTTTGGATGATCGACAATTTGCTGCCAGAAAAAATTATCGTGATGAAATTTTTCGGTAACATTTTTTAGCGGCCCCTGGCTCAAATGAAAATCGTATCCATCGGTGGGATTCTGGCCATAGAACCTGCCGATCTTATCCATAAACCAATCGTCTTTTGTTGGTCCGCTCTTTTGATATCCAAACACGGCAAAGGCGGCTGTGTAGCTTTGCAAGTATGCGCCCATGTGGTGAAAGTCGTCAAAGAAAAAATCGGAGATGGGCGCTTGTGGTGACGATGCTTTCAATGCCGGGTGTGCATCGGGTATGGCTGCCGCAGTATAAAAGCCGGGATACGAAATTCCAAACATGCCCACGTTGCCATTGTTGCTTTTTAAATTCTTTATCATCCAGTCGATGGTATCCCATGTATCCGAACTCTCATCAATGGCTGTTGTATTTTTTCTGTCGTTGCCGGCAATGTTGGGGGTCATGTTGTCGAACACACCCTCGCTCATGTAACGGCCGCGCACATCCTGAAACGCCAGGATATATTTATCCTTGACAAGATAACTGGAGGGATGGCCGTGGGTATTATAATTGGCATAGGTGGAAGCATTGTAGCAGGTGCGGTTTAAAAGAATTCCGTATTTCTTTTTTTGATCTTTTGGTATATAAACCACGGTGAAAAGTTTGATGCCATCCCGCATGGGGATTTGAAACTCCATCTTATCGTAGTTGTTGCGTACATAAATGGAATCTTGATTTTGGCCAAAGGCAATGGAACTTGAAAGTAAAATTGAGAATGAGATTAGTGATAGCAGATGTTTCATAACGTGAGTTTTTAAATCCTTAGAAATGTAAGCAGATATATGGCTAAAGGCAAACTATTAATTGCCAAGCAATATGCACAACACACCCTTTCAATTTTTTTATTTCTCAAACTCTTGCCATCTTCTCGAAATTATTCCATGACGCAATCCAAAAACTATACACTCACAGTGGCCATCACGCTGGTGATCGCCAACATGATCGGCACGGGCGTGTTCACTTCGCTGGGCTATCAGGTGGGGCCGTTGCCCTCTGGTTTTGTAATTATGATGTTGTGGCTGCTGGGCGGAGTGGTGGCCCTATCAGGCGCATTCACCTACGCAGAAATAGCAACTACCCTGAAGCGGTCGGGTGGCGAATATTTATATCTCTCCAAAATTTTCCATCCTGCCATTGGGTTTGTCAGTGGGTGGATGAGTTCGGTGGTGGGCTTTGCCGGGGCAATTTCGGCAGTGGCCATTGCCATCGGGGCCTATGCAACCGCGGCCACCGGAGTTTCCACGAAAGTGATTGCCGTGGTTGCCATCGTGTCCATGTCAGCCGTGCATTTGTTTGGAGTAAAAACCGGTGGCCGTGTGCAAACTTTTCTTACCGCATTAAAACTTTCGTTGATCGTATTCTTTTGCACCGCTCCATTTTTTATTACCGATGTTCCAAAAACAGAAATTCATTTTCTTCCTCAACCGGGCGATTGGAATCTGATACTCAGTTCGGGTTTTGCCGTGTCTCTAGTTTTCGTGGTGTATGCCTACACAGGGTGGAACGCATCGGCCTACATTGCGGGCAACTTGGATGATGCACGAAAAAACCTGCCCAAATCATTGATCATCGGAACGTTTATTGTCGTGTTGATCTACCTAAGTTTAAATGCCACCTTTTTATACACCGCCACCTTTCAGGAACTGGATGGACAAAATGATATCGGCAATGTGGTAGCACATAAATTATTTGGTAATACTGCGGGCCACCTATTCTCCGGGGTTTTCAGTTTTGCTTTGTTGTCCACACTCAGTGCCATGACGATTGCCGGCCCGCGCGTTACTGAAGCAATGGGTGCCGATTACAAATTGTTGGAATCCTTCTCGGTGAAGAACCGATATCAGATGCCATACCTCGCCATCCTTGCACAAAGTATTTGGTCAATCTTCTTAGTGCTGGTAAGTTCTTTCAAAGAGATCATACAATACATTTCCGTAAGCCTTTCAATTTTTTCCATGCTCACCGTGGCCGGGATTTTTTTTCTTCGAAGGAAGAATAAGTCGGACGACCACTTCAAAGTGCCCTTGTATCCCATCCCTCCCGTTCTCTTTATCGTGTGCACGTGCTGGATGATTTATTATGTGGCCGCAGAAGATTACAGGATCATTTTGTATTCGCTGGCAACGATGGTGCCTGGGTTTATCCTTTAGTGAATCGCCTGCGAATATCCGTACATCATTTACTTCTCAACCCAATGCCGGCCACAATGCCTAACCCTGTCACCTCCAAAGTTGTAAACGCTGTTGAATCGGGCATTCCCTTTTTTATTATCTCCCAATTTTTACCGGCATCGGTCGATTGGTAAACTCCATACCATTGGGCCGCCAGGAGTTTGCTGCCCATGTTTTTCACTTCAAAGGTGTACAGGTTTGTTGCGCCCAGGCCGCTATTGGCATTCTCCCAAGTCAGTCCATCATTTTTTGATTTCAATAGTCCTCCTCCTAATGTCATTGCATACACACTTTCGCCATCGTTGGAAATGTCGTGCAACGTAAGGGGTTTATAAATATATCGCCAGGTCATGCCATCATCTTCGCTCATCAATGCACCATCCCTGGCGGCTGCATAAAGTTTGTTGTTCACTGTTGTAAACCCATTGATCTGAACTTCCTTGTAACTCTGTATCCAAGTATTGCCATTGTTGGGCGAATAATAAATGCCAGCATCTGTTCCGGCAAGCACCCTGTTTTTATTTGCGAGTAAACAGCGTATAGGATTTTTCTCAATTGGTACAACAGGCTTCCTCCAGTTGATCCCTCCATTTTCCGAAATAAATATTCCCTGCCGAAATGTGCCAATAATAAAAAAATCATTTGCAATTGTAATCGCATTGATGTCAACCCCTTCGGGTAAATCTATATCAAGCCGAACCCACTTCGTTGCCACATCATTGATGGTATAGATTCCGTGATTGTCGGTGGCCGCATAGATTGCGTTGCCCAAACCAAGAAAAGAACTCACGGTAGCCTGTGGAGGCATTCCGCTTGCATAGTCGAACCAGGTGATGCCATTGTCCGTAGAGCGATATACAACCGATGCCTCCTTTGAATCGGATATTGCAATTTTTTCAGTTGTTGCGGACAAAGGGGCTTTATTTTCTTTTGTTGTTTGGATGCAACCAACATAAATGAGCATCAGCATGATCCCTTTCCTTATCCACGTTGCCCCTGAGATAACTCCTATCAATAGTTTTATTTGACACAACCCACGCACGTGCATACAAAATTGATTATACAACTCATGAGCGGATAAATGTAAAAAATAATATCGAATTATGATTTGGAGCGCAAAGTCCTTAAGGTCGGCCTTATGTAAGTCGACAATTTGTTGTGCAGCATACGGTACCTGATAATTGCGAGATGCAGGATTAATGGGCAATGTTATTCAGTAAGCTTAAAGCGAACACTAAAGGTTGTTCCCTTTTGCAATTCGCTTTGCACGTCCACTTCGGCACTATGGCTATTAAAAATATTTTTGGTGGACGTAAGCCCCAACCCTTTTCCGTTTGGCTTGGCTGTAAAGAAAGGATCGAACAATTTTGTCAAGTCCGCTTCGGGTATTCCCTTTCCATTATCCGAAATGCCGATGATTAAAATTTTGTTTTCCACCCGTGTGTCAATGGTCAAAATGCCCACACCGGGTTCCATGGCTTCTATCGCGTTGATGATAATATTCAAAAAGGCCACTTGGATTTTTTCTTTATCCACCAAAATCCTTGGCAAATCGGGCTGAATGTTACTGATCAACTCAATCTTGTTTAGCTTCAAGCGGTCCACCGCCATGCTTATGGTATCAACCAAAATTTCTTTAACTGGCGAAAGCTGAAGGTTAAGTTCCTTTGGCTTTGAAGAGTTCAGTAATTCATCGACCAACTTCCCGATCCGGTTCGCGCTACGCTGTATGATATCTTCATACATCTTGGCCAATTCATTGTCCATGGGGATTTCCGTTCTGAGTTGATACAATGCCAAGTTCAGGTTAGTGAGCGGGTTGCGCACCTCATGGGCAATGGTCCGTGCCATTTTTCCGCTCAGGGAAAGAAGTTCGGCATTCAACATATTGTTCTCCGCGTGCTTGCGCTGCGTAAGGTCGTGGATAATACCCTGATAGCGGTAAGACTCTGCGGCCTCATCAGGAATAAAAACGCAGTTCAACAAGCACAGTTTTTTTAATCCGGCCTTGGTGGTAAGCGAAACCTCAAAATCATTTATTTGCTGATGCCTGTTCAAAGAGGATAAAAAATAATCGAAGTCGGCCTCATTGGTAAACAGGCTTTTAATGGTGATGGCTGCTTCGCTGTTGTAGGAGTAGCCCAAGAGTTTAAAAAAGGCATCGTTCACATCCATCAATACCAGCGCATCGTTGGCCAGAAAAATCGGGTCTATGGAACGCTGGAAAAGGGAGCGGTATTTTTTTTCTTTACCATCCAATTCCTTTAATACTTTTGCCTGACTGAGTGCGTAGCGAATGCTTTTCTCAAGTACCGAAGCACTCAAATGCATTTTGGTCAGGTAGTCCGACACGCCATACCGGCTGGCGTCAATATCTACATTTAAATCCGTGTGGCCCGTTAAAATAATGGAAGGTGTTAACACACCATGGCTCTTTATAAATTTAATAATGTCCAATCCGTTTTCATTCCCCAGTCTATAATCGATCAGGAAAATATCATACCCACCATGTAGTATTTTTTCGCGCGCAAGTGCCAGGTCTGGCTCCCAAAAAATCTCAAAATCAAAACTTCCAGATTCGTTGAGATATTCTCTTACCAACAGAACATCGTCCTCATCATCTTCAATGAGCAGTAGTTTGACGAGGTTTTGCTTCATTTCGTTTTTGTGATTATCCCGATTTACTTAGTGACCTATTTGCTTAGCAATCCTTTTGCTGAAATTGCAGCACCTTGGTCATGCCCTATTCAATTCATGAATCCTGCGGCTCTCATGTTCTTCCTTGGTGTAGAAAGGGAAAAATAGCCTGATCATGAAAACAACAATGCCAATAAAACAAATGTAGCCTATTATAAACGTGGATAATAAAAGTAGAATATCTTTCATGCCATGCCAACGAGTTAAAATCATGCCATCTTAAAAAACGCCCTACGAGCATGTTTTGAAGAAGTGGTGTGGAGAATTTTCCATTGTGAGTAGAAATTGTGTACCCACAGTTGGGCAAACGCAGCAACAACAAGGCACACAAATGTTACTGGGCCAATTGTCACGGGACTTCAATCCCAAACACAAAACTGCCTTTGCACCCCAATTGGCGTAACTACTACAAAGCCATTGCTTACTTTATAACCTTTCCGCGTTACCTTCACGGCATGAAATCGACCTTGTTTGCCTGCCTTTATATTTTAATTTCATCAACGCAAGTACTTTCCCAGCCATTGAACTTTACCGTGCAATGGGGCAAGGAGTTTAACGCTTCCCGTAAATCTTCATTAGATGATATTGTTGGGTTCGATGGCACTGGGATTTATGCCATCAAGAGTCGCTTCCGAAGCCCGATGGCAGGCGGCACCACCTACACATTAGAGCACTATAACCATGAATTCATTCCTACGCGCTCTTTCGACCTGAAGATCAAAGAAGGAAACAACCTTTGCGAATTGCAACACGTGCTTCACCTGAACAACAAACTCTATGTTTTCTATTCCTGCCAGGATTATGGCCTAAAGAAAAACAATCTCTTTGTGCGTGAGATCGATAAGTCATCGCTCCGGCCCAAAGTAGAAACGCTAAAGCTGGGAGAGATTGACTACGTGGGGAAATCCAGATCCAATCATGGCGATTTTAATTTTCGTATTTCGCGCGATAGTTCGAAGGTGCTCGTGTTTTATAATTTGCCACACACCAAAGACGAGCCCGAAGGCTTTGGGTTTCATGTCTTGAACGATAAAATGGAATCCATCTGGCAACGGAACGTTACCCTTCCTTATAAAGAAGGTTTGTTCGATGTGGAATCTTTTCGCGTGGACAACTCGGGCAACGTTTATTTGCTTGGCATGATTTATAAGGAAAAGCGCAAGAGCAAACGCAGGGGCCAACCCAATTACAGTTACGAAATTTTGGCTTGCCGCGATGGGGGCAAAACATTGGTGCAATATCCCGTAGTGCTCGAAGACCGGTTTCTAAGCGACATGCAGATCGAAATATTGGACGACCGTAGTTTGATTTGTGCCGGGTTCTATTCTGAAAAAGGTACCTACAGTATAAAGGGGACATACTTTCTCACCATCGATGCTGCCACCAAGGCCATTAAAAGCAAAAGCTTCAAAGAGTTTGGGATTGATTTCATCACACAGGGCATGTCGGAGCGCGAGGCCAACCGTACATTGCGCAGAGCCGAAAGAGGTGAACAGGCCGAACTTTACGAATATGACCTGGACAAATTGCTCGTGGGCAAAGATGGAAGCGCGATCCTGATCGGGGAACAATATTTTGTGGAAGCGGTATCGTCCACCATGTACATCAATGGCCGTACGACAACTACAACCAACTATCATTTCTATTACAACGACATCATTGCCGTAAAAATAAATCCTGAAGGGCAAATTGAATGGGCTGAGAAAATCGCGAAGGCCCAACACAGCATAAACGACAACGGCTTCTATTCGTCATACACGCTTGCCATAGTGAAAGGAAAAATATGCTTTATCTTCAACGACAATGCCGACAACCTGGGTTACAAAGGCATTGGCCGGCCTTTCAATTTCAATGGGCGCCAACCGGTAGTGATGATTGCCAGCCTCAGCCAGCAAGGCGAACTGGTGCGTCAACCACTTTATAAAAACAATCTGGACGTTATCACCCGGCCAAAAGTTTCCAAGCAGATCAGAAATAATCAGGTGATACTTTTTGGCCAGCGCAAAAAGAGCCAGCAGTTTGCACGGGTGGTTTTTGAATAACCAGTTCGGGGATTTGATTTTCAGTTGGCAAGTATATCAATGTTACTGAGTACAAATGGGTGTGATTTGAATTTCACGTGGGCGGTGTGTGTTATAAAGACCTCCAAGGTTTTTAAAAACCTTGGAGGTTTCACTGGAATGGTATAACATTTTTGAAATACACCCCAATCACCCCTGTGTGGGTAAGCCAGCCAGATTTTGCTAAATTTACCGGAAGCCTCAACCTAACCTGAGCAATGAACAAATACCTTTCCATTCTTAATTGGCGAACAGCCCTGGCCATAGCCATTGCGTTGGCAACAGCATTCGTAACCATCTCACAGGAATTTCAATATAATTTTGATCTGGCACTGATCAGCATTGCCATCATTTTCCCGTTGGTGTTCACCATCCGCAGCGCCTTTCGAAGAAGGGAGAAAGCCTTGGAATACCTATCGCAGTTCAAGGCAGGGTTGATCACGGTGGGGCATTGCTTTATGGAGAACAAGAAAATTGATCCTGAGAAGAAAATAGAGATTGAGGGCATACTTAAAAATATTTCGGCCTGCATGATTGATTACCTGGGCCCCAAAACGTGCAGCCACGAAAAACTGAATGGTGAAGTCCATAAGGTATTCCTTTTCATAAAGCAGAATTCTGAGCAGATCGGTAACGGAACGGCCATTAAAATTTTCCGCTTCATGAAGGATGTGCACGAGAGCGTTGCCAACATAGTGGCGGTCAATAATCACCGGACTCCTATTTCTATCCGGGCCTATTGTTTGATATTTATTTACATATACCCAATCATCTATACCCCCGCCTTGTACAATAAATTGCACGATGGGTTGTCGTTGAACGATTCCTGGATTGTGTATTTGCTGTCGGCCATCTCCACCTTCATTTTGATTTCCCTTTACAATGTGCAAGATCAAATGGAAAATCCCTTCGATCAGCATGGCCTTGATGACATACGGCTCAACGATTTCCGGTTATCATAGTCACCACCACCCAATCAGAAAATTATTGTAGTATTGAGTTTAGTATTATGGAAGAAGTGCAGCAAAAAAAATCAAAAAAAGAAAATAGAGGCTGGGAAACCCTTTTTAGAATTGCCTATCCTAACCAAAGCAGCCTTATACAGATGGCCGACAATAAGGCCAACATTATCATCAGTATAAACACGATGATTATTTCATCCATCATTGCCATTACGGGATATGGTGCTGTAGCTGGCAAGATCGATAGCTACGGTACTCAATTGATAGTGCCCATTGTTCTCATTATGCTCTCCTGCCTGGTCTCCGTAATCTTTGCCATCCAAGCTGCCCGCCCTAAATTGATAAAACCAAAAACCGAAGGAGGCGAACTTCAAAAATCGAGTTTGTTGTTTTTTGGTGTGATCGCCCACTACCCACAGCAAGGTTATATTGATGAAATGAAAAAATTAGTGGCCGATGAAGAGGAGCTGTATGAACATATGACTATCGACTTATATAGCCAAGGTTTGATACTCAAGCGAAAATACAATCTGCTGGTGTATGCCTATCAGGTGTTTATGTTCGGATTCATTTTTAGTGTGCTTGTTTTTCTGGGATTCCTGGCTTTGGGGAATTAATGCTGTTCTCCAGAATCAGAATCCAGCATCCATTGTCTCCCCTTACTTCGTCCTGCACTTTTCAAGAATACCGTATTTGAATTTTGAATCGCTCTTGAGCGTGGTAAAAAACTCTTCCATGTATTTCTTTACACTGGCAAATTCTTTTGGGTCGAAGCTGCCCTCATAGCGGTTGATCACTTCGGTAATATCTTTCTCCTTGCCAATGTATTCTTTGCGGACGGCCTGCAACAACTCAGGTGTGCGGCAAAAGCCCCTGTACAATCGTTCGCGCACGTTGGCTATCCCAAGGTCAGGGTTTACCGTTGCGTAGGGCGCATTCACCAAGCCGCCCATGTCAAAATCATACGCAAGCGGAATGTATTTCTTCGACTCTTCCAATTGGATCACTTTGGCATTGTGCAAAAATGTAGTTGACCAATCGGTGTTGGCCACCATGTATTGAAACATATCGTGGCGCACCGAGTTGCTGTCTTGCAGCGACATGGGGTGCAACTTCAAATCTTCCACCACTTTGCCTTTGTGCCTCTTGGCCACCAGGTCATCGTCTTCAATGAAGAAGCCGAGTATGGGCACATTTTTTATTTTCTTGTTATTGTTATCGGTGAACTCAATGTTTGCCAGCCGGGTGTTGAACGTATATTTTGAGATGGGTTCATAAATCTGGTAACAGAGATACTCTTTCATGATCAATGAATTCTCTTTTACTTGCTTGCACGGCAGCACCAATTTCAAACTTTTGTTGCCTTCGAAAATAGTGCCTTTGGCATCGTCCTTTTTTATTTTCACCCTGAGCGGTGGATAGTAGCATTCCTTTCTCCGAAAATTACCACGGGCGCGCACTTCAATCTTTATCGAATCCCACCCGCTGCCGGTTTTGTAATGCATTACATAAGGCGTATAGATGGTATCGTTTGTAATTGCCTTCACTTCTTTGATGGCAATGCTCAGTTTGATATCGAGCGGGGTTTCATCCAAAAAGAGTTTGGTAACGTCCATCTTTTGGCCAAAAAGAAGGCCCGGAATAAAAACCAGTGCGAACAACAGTGTGCGGTAAGTCATGATGGTTATTGTTTTAGGTGTACGATAAATGTATCAAAATAATGGTTTGGTTGGTAATTTTTAAGGGTGTATTTCAAAAAGACATAGGCACTTTTCAAAGTTTACTGCGAGTAAGGCCGCTCCTATGTAGCTATGTTCACAATTGAATGAATTCGTTCTACCATAAGTTCGCCCTGCCCCTCCAGGAGCTGGGCCCGAAGGGGGCTATCAGTCCACCCTTGGCGCACGATCTGATGGTAGTATGGATTTTGATTGAGCAGTCGAAGTGCTGTAAGGACGGCCTATTCTATCACGATATTTTGAAATACACCCGATCATTTTGGCGGTAGTGTCAGATTATAATTTTCAGCATTTATTTTTTCGATTAGCCCATTATTAGTCATTATCTCAATTACCCTGTGCTTGTGTTTATGGTATTCTTCATTGTCGGATAAGGTCTTTAAATATATTGGTCTAAGTAAGTCAGAAATTTTAAAATTCCCATCCTCGTACATTTTCTTGATTATATGCTCGATGATTTGATTGTATGTTATAAAGGTCTTATTTCTTGCTAAGCTTATCCCATGCTTTGGTTTTTGTGTCAGTTTGCGCGGCAGGGGAATGTTGCCACGCCACGCCATGCCACTCTGTCCCGCGCTTGCGCCCAACATCCATACATACCCACAATCTTTTTGCGCTCCCCTGATTTAAACCTGAAAAACAATCTTGCCCACTTTGTTGGGCCGGGTTATGTCAGGAAACGATTCTGCTATTTTTGAAAACGGGCGGATGGAATCTACCAATGGCCGCACTTGGTGCTTGCTCACAAAGGCGAGCATTTCGCTGAACTCATGATCGTTGCCCATGGTGGAACCGAGCAAGCTAAGTTGGTTCCAGAACATCCGGTACAAATCTAATTTTGCAGGCAAGCCGTTGGTGGCCCCATAAAAAACAATCTTGCCTTTTGGCCGCAGTATTTTAATAAAATTATTCAGTTGATCACCACCGGCACTGTCGATAACCAAATCAAAACCACCTTTGGTTTTCCATAGGTCTGGGTAGGATGCCTCCCGCTTATAATTGTAAGCGCCTTTGGCCCCCAGCTTTATTGCCTTCTCTATCTTATCATCGCTGCCAGAGGTTACATACACGTTGGCCCCTGCCGCACGGGCAAACAGAAAGGCAAATTGCGCCACGCCTCCGCCAAAGCCTGATATCAATATGTTCTGTCCGCCCTTCAATTCTCCTTTGCGGAACAGGGACCGAAATGCCGTAAGCCCACCCAATGGCAACGAGGCTGCTTGCAAAAAGTCTAAGTGAACTGGCTTGCGATGAAGGCGGTCCACCGATACCAATGTGTATTCTGCAAAGGTGCCGTTTACCGGCATGCCCAAGATGGTGTATTTCAATGACTGCGCTTCGGGGTCGGGGCCCCATTCGATGTTTGGGTTTATCACCACCTCCTGCCCTACCCAGGGTTGGTTCACTTCATCAAATACCTCTTCCACAATGCCGGCACCATCCGAGCCCATCGTAACACCAAATTTGATATTGGGATATTTTCCTTCGCGTATCCAATCATCACGCCTGTTGAGCGCGGCCGCCTTGATGCGCACCAGGGCTTTCCCCTCCGATAGCGTTGGCTTTGGTATTTCTATAAGTTCTATTTGTCCGGGCTTGGTCAGTACAAGTGCTTTCATAAATAAAATTATTCATCTCAAGGTACAAAGCCGCGAAAGAAAAGCAAAAATCATTTGAAGGATTATTGAGGATCAAAAGAATGAACTTAATGTTGGGCACTGTTATCTTCCTGTGGCTTGTTACTCCTCAATACCCCTCGTTAGAGTTGGTCGCCTCGTTATAGTTGGTCGCCAGACCAACTCCTCTCAAATCTAAATTTTTTTCCTGCCGATTATGGAGCTCTAAGATCGGGACTAAATTGAAGTCTCTCATGGTTGCGGGTCGGGAGACCCGCAACAACTTGACTTGACCAACGATAACTTGGGGAACGTATTATTACATTCAACAATTCTATCGAAGCTTAAATAATGCCGTACCTACGGCACTTGACCAATCGCACATATCTTACTTCTACCAAAATTTCGCCCATACTGGGCTTAGGTTTACGCGTATGGCCTATGAGCTTTAAGTTCCGTAGGAACGATATTTTGGTAGTGCTGCTAATTTTGATCAACGATAACCTGGGCCTTTTAAAATGCTGCTGCGTCCTGTGGTTTGCTACTCCTCAAATACCCAATCAAATCCAATACCTCCTTATCACTCAACCCTTGCAACAACCCCTCCGGCATAAGCGATGTTGTGGCGGTCTCCCGCGATTGTATGTCGGATTTGTTGATCACCAAATGGTCTTGGCCTATCACGCGCATGGTTAGTTGGCGGTCGGTTTCGGCTATCACGTTGCCACTGTAAGTGCGCCCGTCACGGCTTGTGATCACCACCATTCTGTAGTCGTCTTGTATTTCGCTGCTGGGCTCTATCAGGTTGCTGAGTAGATAGTCGAGGTTGGCCCTGTTGGAGCCCGTGATGTCAGGGCCGAGCTTGCCGCCTTCGCCATACAACGTGTGGCACGTACTGCAATTGCGTTGAAACGATATGCGTCCATTGATAAGATCGGCCTTCGCCAATGTTTGGTCTTTGAGCAAATGTTGGTAACGCTTGTAGGCCACGGCTGTGTTGCCAGAGAGTTGGTCGATCGGGCCCCACACTTCCACAAACCCATTGCCCACCACCCTTCGCAATTGCCGCGCTACGTATGCGGGCACGTCTCCTTTTTTTATCCTTCCATCTTTTATGGCCTTCGTGAGCATTTGTCCATAGACAGTTCGCGAGGCCAATGTTTGAAGGGCTTCGCGTTGTTCTGGTGCCGAAAATTTACCGAAGCCATCCACCAATAGTTTCCCGAAAGGCTCATGGTTGTAAGCGGCCATCGCACGGATGGCATCTACGCGCAACGTTGGTTGCGTTAACAAAGAGGGAAGTACAGCCATCAAATCGGGGCTCTGCTTGGCCGATAAACTTTTCAGTGCGGCACTGCGCGCTTCAACCGATGAAGATTCGTTTTTCAAAGTGGCGAGGAATTTTTGTTCGGCTTCGGTGTCGCCAAACAACTGTGCGATTTCCTGCGCGAGTGGGGCAACGGTTTTTTCTGATTTCAATTTAGCATAAATGGCTTCCCAATTGGCGGGAGCCTTCACATCCGAGCGGCCTTCGAGCCCGGCCAACATTCCTTTCAACATCGCTGGCAACTGCACTGGTTTTTTTCCAAGTTCTGTCACGAGCAAGCTCAACGCATCCGCTTCCACCAACCGCCTCGAAGTAAACTCCGCCATCAACGGAAGTTTGCTTGCACCCGCGATCGCTATTGCCTTGTCAGGTGATTGCGACACCAAGCTTTCCATTCCATACCAAATCATTTTAGGAATGTTGTGGTCGTCCACATCGTTGGCTTGCGAAATCAATCCTTCGGCCACAAGCCACCGCGACTTTTCATCCAACCGTTGAAGGGCAGCGGCCAAATATAATCTTACCACAGCCGAGGGTTCATGCGAACTCATCTTCACCAAAATATCCTTTGATTTTCCGGAAGCGTTCATGTCCTCGCACAGCATTTGTACTGCCCACGCCCGCACATATTCATTTTTATCGCTCAAGGCGGATTGCAATTCGCCCTCCGCAAAATTGTTGGTGATGTGCAGCGTCCACATGGCGCGCAAGCGATGGTCTTGATTTTTTCCGTCAAACAACTTTCTCAAATGTGTTACCGAATTTTCTGAAAGCTTTCCTTTTGTGGCTCGATGTTGCAAAATCACGCGGGCCCTTCGTGCATGCCAGTCGCTGGTGCTCGTTTGCAAATCGGTCAATTGTTCATCGGTCATTTTCTTCAAATCAGCATATCGCCCTTGCCAATTTTCAGCCAGCGATTTTGTGGGGCTTATCCGAAAAATCCTTCCCGTTTCTTTGTTCAATACTTCTTTGCCACAGATATCGGCATCGTGCCAGTCGAGCACAAACATGTCGCCCGATGGGCCCACCTCCATGCTGAAGCCAATCCACTGCGCATTGTTGGCCATTAAAAAATCATCGCCATGATGGGCCACAAAGCCGGAGCCTTTTGGTTCGAGCACATCGGAGAGCACAGCATGTTCGTGTATGTTGGCCATGAACAACCGCCCCTGATGGATTTTTGCAAAAGCATCAGATTGATAAATGCGAGCCCCCCCATGTGCCGACCGATGGCGATGGTCCACGATGGTTGTGATGTCGCTATACAGATAAGGATTAAAATGTTGTCCACCTTGGCGGTGATAAATTCCTCCGGGCACCACATGAAACAAATGTGGGATCACGCAAGCCGTGATGAACAGTTGGCCTTTGCTGTCGTAATCAATTCCCCACGGATTGCTGAATCCATGCGCCACCGCTTCAAATCTTTTTTTGGTGGGATGATAGCGCCACACGCCCCCGTTTATGTCCACGCCTTCGGCATCCAGCAAATCTTCGGGGAATGCTTCTTTGGGTTTGTAAATTTTTCCTTTGCCAACGGGCTTTCTGATTTTTGATGGCGTGGCGAAACCTTCGAGGCCATAGAGCCATCCATCGGGGCCCCAATGGAAGCTGTTGATGGTTTCGTGCCGGTCGCGTATGCCCCAGCCTGTCAAAAGCACTTCTATATTTTCTTTGTCGGCCACATCATCGCCATTTTTATCGGGCACAAAAAGAAGATTGGGAGGTGCGCCTAAAAATAATCCATCGAAGCCCACGGCAATGGCCGAGGGAAAAGGTATCCCTTCCAAAAAAACTTTACGGCTGTCGGCATCGCCATCGAGGTCGGAATCTTCGAGGATAACAATCCTACTATCACCAAAATTTGAAAAGCCACTTCCCCTCGACTCATAGTCGCGGTTTTCTGCCACCCACAATCGTCCGCGGTCGTCCCAACAAAAAGCGATGGGTTGCGTCACCATTGGTTCGCCCGCCCATGCGTTGGCTTTCACACCTTCCATCATCGTCATGCTTTCAACCGCCTCTTGTGGGTTGAGGAATTTTGCCGAGCGGCCTTCTTGTTGTGCTATGTCCCACAGTGACGTGGTGGTGTACATCGAATTGTTGCCTATGTATCCGTTCCACAGTTCGGTCATCGCGATGTCGTTGAGTTCGCCCGTATAAGCCACTATCTGATGGCGTATGATTTCCGTTTCACCTTCTTTGATTTTCCAATCGCCCATGCGCGACCGAACAGGACCAATACCCAGTTGCCCATCTACACGCCACGGCTGTGGGAACCCCGCATTTTCCGGATGATCGAAAATAGCAATATGTGCAAAGTCTTCCCGCCCTTCCACTTGCATGGCAACGTCCACCCACATAGCCCGTTGCTTGTCTGCTTTTTCGTTGCGCTGCCTCGCGGCATTCACAGCCTCGCCACGGATGCCTTCCTTCCACGGCATGCGCAAAAACAATCCGCCATAATCAAACTCACCAATGGTAATATCAGTCAGTGCTTTTCCTTGCCATTCGAGGTCAATAAAAAATTTTCCACCGTTGGCGCGCATCTTCCACAGTTGTGTTTCCTGCATCATTGGTTTGCCCTCCGCATCCAACATATTGTAAACTGTTTGCCACGAAACTTCTTCGCCTTCGGCCACCATCACACTGGACGAAACCTTGTTCCAATACTCACCTTCGGGATGGTGAAAAAAATCGCGGCCAATACTTTTTTGCGTTTCAGGAAATTTTTCTTTCTGATAGAAATACTTGTGCACCGTGTCCATGTGGGCACCCGTTCCATTCACTCGGGTAAATCCCCAATAAAGTCCTGTTTGATGTTTGTGATGGCCTGGGCTGTATTCAGTGAGCTGGCCTTTTCCATCGGGTGCTATTATCGGATGCAGGTAAGGCCGGAAATCTTTTTTGGCATTTTGAACGACTATGGCCTCCGAACTGCCTTTGCGAAAAACTGAAAGGGTGCCTGCTTCGTGGTCTTCCAAAATGCTGAGTGAAAGGGTGTCATTAACAATTGAATCGTTTTGTTTTTGTGGGCTGCAACTTATCAGGGTTGCCATCGCCAAACATAATGACACGAGTAAAAAATAATATTTCATCTGAAAATTAATTTTAAGTATAAGGACCGATAGAACCCCGCTATGTTCATTCCCTGGAGTGAGAAATCCTATCAACTCGGTTTCATGGGTAAAAATCTTTTTGGTTTTTTAAAGTTGCTAAAATCTAAAATCAAGGAAACCCTTTCAGGCGTCCATTGGTTTGGGATTATTTGATGAAGTGGTCCCTATTTCCTTTTGCTCAAAACATAATTGGCCACAGTGCCTACCGGTGCAATCCAAATTCCATTGGCCGGATTTCTTGCATACTCAAGAAGTTCTTTCAGCATGGATAACCGGGTGGTTTGCAGACCGGACTCGCCCATTTC
>JANOQB010000661.1:0-13404 GCA_031422215.1 Cytophagales bacterium
TATCCAGCAAAGAATGCGGATCGGAAGGATCATGCTTTATAACAAGGAAAGCACTATCTGAAGGATCATAACGGAATAAGCTGCCCTCTAATTTGCCCCAATGAACACCGGTAGTATCAATTGCCAAGACCTCCCCATCAACTCCTTCGGGTTCTGTGAATCGATGAAGAATGCCAAAGTTCGTGTTCATTTTAATAAAAGCAGATCGGTTCTCGGCTGTAAACTCCCCATAAACTGGGTAGCCTGTCTTTTTGTTAAACGAGGCAATACCTCCAATTCGGTTCAGCCAGAAATTTCCGTGGCCATCAGGCCTTATATTGCGGAATGGAGATTGGTAAAAGAAGGCCGAGTCTTTAGGGTGGCAAGGAGGCCGAGAGAACTCTTTCGTGCGCTTGTTGAATAGCCACAGGCCTTTCTGCGTTGCCAGCAGAATTGCGGGCCCAATATCGGCTAGCCCGTTAATATCGTTTCTTAGCTCGTCAACATTTGTATTTGGATTAAGATATTTTGCAGTCTTGCCGGTTTCATTGTCAATTGAAAAAAGTCCTTTCAGGTAAGTACCCATCCAGGTAGTCTTGCCATCTGAATCATCGATCATTGCTTGCAGGTTTGAGACCTTAAGACTCAAAGGCGTGAATGAATCTGTTTCCCGATTATAGCGAAGGCGTTTTCCGCCTGAAATGATAATGTTGCCTTTTTGATCCTTGGCCAGACCTCCTATTGGTAAGTTTAATTCAGACCTGAGCGAATCATCCGGGTCATACCTGTAAACTTTAAAGTCGTAGCCGTCAAAACGGGTCAGTCCGCTATAATGTGCCAACCAGATAAATCCAGAATTGTCCTGGAGAATGGAGTGAACGTCATTGAAAGCGAGTCCGTCTTTCGCATCAAAATTCTCAAAGTGGTATTGGGCATTAGAGTATTTACCTGCCAATGCAAGCGATGTTAATAAAAGAATATGTCCGATTCGCCTATTCATTTCTCTTTTACCAAATACTCACTCGGCAAAACCCCAAACTCTTCCTTAAAAACTTTGCTGAAATACGAAAGATTGGAAAACCCCACTTCATAAGCCACCTGACTGACCGGCCCCCAGTTTTGTTGTAACAACTGTGCTGCTCTTTGTAAGCGTAGTTTCCGGATCAACTCGTTCACAGAAATATCAGTAAGGCCGGAAATCTTTCTGTACAACTGCACCCGGCTCATGCCCATGTCTTCGGCCAGGGATTCTACACTGAGTTGTTTGGCATTAATGCTTAGAGTATAAACCCCATCGGCATCCGTGGCCGTGCCAATGGCCGTCCCCTTCAGCACTACATTAACCCCTGGAACAGGAGTCCAATTTTCGTTTGAAACTACTTTCCCGGAAATAGTCCGGTCCTGCGCCCAGGCACTAACGGCCAAAGCGAACAGGATACAAAACGCAAGTGATGTTCTCATAAGCTTATTGTTTAGGTTCTTCAAAATGTGGCAAAGAATCATTGCCAAAATTCCAGTTGTTGATTTCGTGGGCTTTGCTCACCAGCTCAGCTGAGTTGGCTACATCATACTTTTTGAGCAAACTCTTTCGGTGGGTTTGCACCGTGTGAAAACTCATGTGCAGCACATCAGCAATCTGGCGTGTGGACATACCCTGGGCGATTAGTTGAAGAATGTCTTTCTCCCGTGAGCTTATTGGCTTCATAAGTTAAAAATTTTCTGGCTGATTTGGTTAGCCAAAATTGGGTAGCTAAAGGGTTTCGGGGCTAACCCACCTGTTACTTTCTATAACACAATTGATACAGGGCGGGTTTGGGAGACTGATTTTGAGGGATTTTGGCAATATGTATAGGGCAGAGGTTGGCGATAAAATAAAACCAGGCCACGTGCTTGCCAAAATCCAAAGAACGATGGGCAAGCCCGCGACATCACGGGAGGTTTGCCCCGCATAACGGAATTGTTTGAGGCCCATAACGCATCGAACCCAGGTGAGCGAAATAGGTGGTGTAAAGTATGGCGGAGTGAAACGCGGAACTGCACCCGGCTCATGACATTGCCTTAAGCTAAAGATTCTGACTCAAACGCTTGCCTACTCCTCAGGCGGCACAAACTTGAATCCCTGTTGCTTCATGATGTCGGCTGAGTTCCAGTAGTTGCCTATCAAATTGATCTTTCCATCCTTCAGTCTAAAAACTGTATGGATTGAAAACGTTACGGGTGCCCTTCCATTTTTGTAGGTAGCCTTCAACGTTCCCCACGACATCACCCAGTCGCCCATCAGCAGGCCATCGTTCACTGTGTTGGTAAGCGAATAATCGGGTTGGTAGTCAATTGTTTTAAACCGCTCGTTCCAATTTGTTATAAAATTTGCTATCTCCTGTGCTTTGTTGGTGGAGTCTGATCGGTACGGGCCATATCCTTTAAAATCTTCTGCCAGAAGTTCGCTTACCGTTTTCTGATCGCCCGACATTACGGCCTGGATATATTTCTCAACAATGGCCTTGTTCTTTTCGCCAATATGATAAGGCGTTTCGGGGCTCGTGCAATTGGCCAACACGATCGCTACTATCAGGATGATCACTACACTGGTCTTTTTCATATTGGATGATTTTTAGTTTCAACGTTTGTGAGTTAGGAGATGGACTGGATATAAGGCCGCGAGGTGAAACAACTTATTCTTACGTCCTCAATCTACTCCAACAGCATATCGAATATAAAACTTTCCAACCCAATTTCTTAACCCAGACCGAATTTCCTTCGATTGGCTAAAAATAATTTGGAGGAATAAAAATTTCGCCAGCCGATAGCCAGAATCCAACATCAGTTTTTATCTTGCGTGCCCATGGAAAATTTCGTTGTTTCAGCGCGCAAATACCGGCCTTTAGGTTTTGAGGAAGTGGTAGGTCAGGATCACATTACCACCACACTAAAAAACGCCATTGATAATAACAAACTCGCCCAAGCTCTGCTGTTTTGTGGGCCGCGCGGAGTAGGCAAAACCACGTGCGCACGCATTGTGGCCCGCCTGATCAACGGCTTCGAAGAAAAAGCGGAAGTAAATTCGTTGAATATTTTTGAACTCGATGCTGCTTCCAACAACTCGGTAGAAGATATACGCAATCTCATTGACCAAGTGCGCTATCCGCCTCAGTTTGGAAAATTCAAAGTGTATATCATAGACGAGGTACACATGCTTTCCAACTCGGCCTTCAACGCCTTTTTGAAAACATTGGAGGAGCCTCCCTCCTACGCAATTTTTATCTTGGCCACCACCGAAAAGCATAAGGTGATACCCACCATACTTTCGCGCTGCCAGATTTTCGATTTCAACCGCATACAGGCTTCTGATATTGCGCGGCAGTTAAAGAAAGTTGCCGACCGCGAAAAAATCAGTGTTGAAGAAGAAGCACTTCACCTGATCGCACAAAAAGCAGATGGCGCTTTGCGCGATGGCCTTTCCATTTTTGATTTGATGGTCACGTTCTCTTCCGGCAAGGAAGTGACTTTTAAAGATGTGATCAACAACCTCCACATTCTAGACTACGACTATTATTTCAAAGTGGTGGATGGCTTGTTGGCCGAAAATCATTCGCAGCCGCTGCTGCTGTTGGATGAGATTTTGAAAAAAGGATTTGATGCCCACAACTTTATTGTTGGGTTGAGCGAGCATTTGAGAAACCTGATGGTGTCGCTGGATGCACGCACGGTTTCGCTTATGGAAGTGCCGCAAAACACTAGAAAAAAATACCTCGACCAATCAACTGCCGCATCCTCTTCCCTCTTGCTCTCGTGGTTGAGCATTGCCACTCATTGCGACATCAATTATAAAAGCAGCAAAAACCAACGCCTGTTGGTGGAGCTTGCGCTGATGAAGATGGCGCACATCCACGAAGTGTTCAAGGGCACCTCCCTTCATGCAACAGCCGAGGCTGGATTAAAAAAAAAATTGAATTAGGGCCAGAGCCAATAACTACAGCACCCACAGCAACGGAAATACCGGCCCATATTGAAGTTGCGCCACCGGCAATGGCCGTTGCTGAAAAAGAGATTCCGACCCGGCAGGAGATTCCTGTTCAGCAAGAGATTCCTGTTCAGCAGGATATTCCTGCAAAGGAGAGTGCGCGCACCAAGACCACCATCAACCTCGGCAACATTTTAAAACCTCAGCAAAAAGCAGAAGCAACACCGGAAGAAAAAAATGGCTCAACACCAAAGAAAGACGAACCTGTTGTTGAAAGTAAGTTGCGTGATGTGTGGAGCCAATATGCCGAACAAAGAAAAAACCAGGTTGCCGAATATCACCTCCTCAGCCAATCGTTTACATTCAAAAATAACATCGTAACTGTGCAACTTACCAACCCGGTGGAAGAACCCTTGTTGGCTGGAATGAGGCTTGACCTCGTAAATTACCTGCGCGAAAAGCTTGGCAACAGTAAACTTCAAGTGGAAAGTGAAATACAACAAACCTCCACAAAAAAGAAAGCCTATACCAACAAAGAAAAATTTGATTATCTGGCGGAAAAAAATCCACTACTTAAAAATCTTCAGGAAAGATTGGGGCTGGATCCTGAGTTTTGAAACCTCACCCCGGCCGGGGGGCTGACTAAAAAGTCCAAATCGTTCTATGTGTCATGCCGGGCCTGCCTTTGCCGAAGCTGCCAAGAGCAGGCAGGGCCGAGTTGACAGGCAGACTTTTTGGTCAGCCCCAGGTGACATTTGATTGAAACTTTGTGCTGAATTTTATTCACCATCACTTCACACCTTCACATAAATTTTCCGCCTGTCCATTGCATAGCCCACCACCCAGCATGTGAGCATGATCCATAGTGCAAAACCAAGCGAGCCGTTGTAGCCACCCAGCGTTTTTTCAAATATGTTCAGTGCAACCCAATTGTATGCTGTTTGCTCTCCCACCTTAAATGTGCCAAGCAAAATTACGAACACTTCCGACACCAGATAAATGAACAGTGTGTTCCTGCCAAATACTTGAAAGAAGTAAGTCCATTTTGTTTTGCCTGCTATGTCAATGATAAATATCAGTATCGGCAGCACAAGCAAGTCAATGCCCACGGTGTGCATCACAAACGAACTGGTCCACAGTTTTTTATTGATGGGGAAAAATAAATCCCACCATAGTGCCATGAACACGAGTGCACAGCCCACCATCATCATCTTGGCAAGTGTTTCATAGTTCTGTCCGTTTTTTTGGATGAACATTCCTGCCAGGTAGCCGGCAATAACATTTACTATGGCCGGCAAGGTGCTCAACAATCCCTCCGGATCGAAGGCCATTCCTTCACCGTGATACATGTGACTTTCGCCAATGAGGAATGCATCTAATTTAAGCACGGCATTTCCTTCCAATGAAAAATCTCCAAATGCACCCAGCAACACACGGTACAGCACCAACGCAACCAAACTGAAAATGATGGCACCTTTCACTTTCCAATAATGGATAATGAGCGCAGCAAAGAAATAACACAGGGCTATCCGCTGAAGCACGCCAAAGATGCGAGTGCCGCTGATGGGCTTCATCTCACCGTTTTCAAAAAAAGGAAACCAATACATGAGGAAGCCCAGAAGAAAAATGATAGCCGTGCGCTTCACTATTTTTTTAAGAAATTCTCCATCGCCCATTGCTTCATAGCGGCCCATTGAAAAACTCATGGAGTTGCCCACCACAAAAAGGAAAGTAGGGAAAACCAGATCGGTGATGGTGAAGCCATCCCACTTCGCGTGCAACAAGGGCGAGTAGGTGGTTGCATAGTTTCCTGCTGAGTTGACAACAATCATCAGGGCCACATCCATTCCCCTGAACACATCCAGCGACAGATAACGGTTTTTTAATTCTTGCATGAAGGAGTTTTAAATTAATCGAATATAAGAACATCAGGATTTATTTTCTTCCCAGCACATCAAACATGCGCGTATATTTTATGGTGAGGCCGCGGTTGGCAATGTTGCCTCGCTGGTATTCTTCATTATAGACAACAAACAAACCGGTGTTGGCCTGCTCCAGCAAACTAAAACGTATGTTGGCGCTCCACAAATCCACAGCACTGTTGTATTGAATGAAACTTTGGAGATTGACGCGCGGACGGAATGAATAAGAAACTCGCGCGCCCAAAATGCCTGCCCGAAATTTACCTTCTGGCAAGCGCACGTCATTTACAGCAAGGCTCATATCCGAATTAAACTTATCGCCAATGCGCATGCCCAATGTAATGCTGTTTATCAAACGAGTGCCCCCGAAAGACCTGCCCAATATAGAGCGAATGTTTACATAGATCGGCTTGCTTGGATTTGAGATAAAAACAATTTGGGCCTCGCTGTGATTGTACGTGTTGGCGCGCACCCATATTTTCTTTTCCCTCGAAATTTCAAAATCCCTTTCCACGCCTTCGGTGGTGAAATTTATTCCGGTGTGTATCTCAAAACCTTTCACCCACACCCAGTGATTATCCACATGCAGATAACTGGTTTCAAGAAAATTGCTGAAGTTCCAGTAACTTCGGTAGGTTACATGCGGCCGGATTTCGAGCATCCCAAATTTGCCGTTCATGCGCACTTGTTTGAAGATGAGCACCTCCGGCTTGCGATATGCAGTCCTTTGCAAAAATCCAACTTCAGGATTGAATCCACCTTGCACCTGCTGAAAAGAAAAATTCAGTCGTAGTCCGTTCCATTCATAGTTGGCTTGCAAGCGATAGGCATCTGTTTTCACAGAGTCGCCCGGTGTGTTTGACTTGGAATAAAAACCGAACAACTGCGCCTTCTTGCCAAACCCCCACCTTCCGTCCACGGCAAACGTGCTGTTGTGATCATTTTCTTCGGCACCCATGCCTTCACGGTTCACAAACATAGCCCCGATATACGAGCGCTGGGCAAACTGTTGGCTTACACGCGCTACGGTAAAATTATTTTTTTGAATCGTAGTGGTGTCCGTCAATGGTGCATCATCAGTGAACATGTTCAACATACCAAAACTAGTGTTTTTGATTTTTCCAGAGAGGCGCCCTCCACCAATAATGGGCACCCGTCTTCCGGATGGGTCAAGACCTAACTTGCGACTGAAAAATAAATCTACTTCGCCCGGGCTGCCCACGGCAAAGAAGCCTGCGTTCTCCAAAAAGAAAGGCCGCTTCTCAGGAAAAAATAAATTGAACCTGTCGAGGTTTATTTGTTGCTGGTCCACTTCCACCTGGGCGAAGTCGGTGTTGTAGGTTAAATCCAGCGTGACGGCAGGGGTTATGCTGTACTTGACATCCACGCCTGCCGCAGGGCGATAGTCAGTTTCATCTGCGGCTGCAGTGTATTGATGAGTGGCCTGGCTCAATACATAGGGTATGATTTTCAGGTTGCCAGGGCTTTGCAAATTCAAGCCGGTGAGTGTGCCCGCCAACGACAGCCGTTTGAGGTCGAATTGAATGGGCAGTGCCGCCCAATAATCTATCTCATTTGTTTTGCGGATGTTGCGTTGAAAGTTGATGCCCCACACTTGGTCTTTACCAGAAGCAAAACGAAGCGTGCGCAACGGAATGGCAAACTCCGCGCTCCAACCAAAATCGCTCGTGATGCTTTTCACTTCCCACGAAGCATCCCAATTTATGTTGAAGCCGCCCACGGTGCCCACCTGCATTCGGTTGCCTGTAAAATTTCCCTGCCCTTCATTGTCAACTTGAGCATCATACTCGATACCGATCGGGTTGGTGCCGAACAGAAAACCATTTTGGCTGTCGTGATACGTGTCGAGTATAAAAAGAAAACTGTCTGTGTTGTCGAGGGTTGCATCCCTGCGCGCATCCGACACCACCAACCTTCCAGGCTCTTGATCATAACAAACCACTGCGAGGTAAAATGTATTGGCTGTAAAGGCAATTCGTATTTCAGTTTTTTCCGTGGCCGGAAATCCCGAGTTCGGTTTGTTCTGCCACATCTCATCGATCGGCACGATGGCCTTCCACACCTCATCGTTCAGCACATCGCCATCAATCTTCATCTCAGCCTCTAACGTGGTGGCTTTTACCGAGGGGCGTTGCTGCACATCGGGCATGTTCACCACTGTTTGCGAAAAAGCTGGCTGTAGAAACAATAGCCCCAAACCGATAAAGAAAAATAATGTAAGCCTCACTTCTAAAATATTTTTTCAAAGATCAGGCATTTTACTTTTAGGACAACAACAAAGCAGTAGTCATTTACGCCAATGGTTATGAGCACATATCAATGGTTGGGGCAATGTGAATATGTTGTCAAGACTTTTTGAAAAACCCGGTTTGGCTTGGGGCTCCATCACAGAGCGTGCCTTCCGGCAAAGGCAGGGGTAAACAAATTGCCACGACCTTTAGGTCGTGGTTACTTTGTGGTAATCAGCAAGGCTTTAGCCCAATTGAATCTTTATAATTGCCTTTCTCAATAAATTCCTTCATCCATTCGGCTAAAGCCGACTTTTTCCTTTCTCAATTGACCCACGACCTAAAGGTCGTTGCAATTACTAACGAGGCGCGAGTATTACCCGGTGGCAACTTAGTGCGGTTAACTACCACATTGGATTCTGAATCGCTATTTTTGCTTCTATGAGCCAGCCAACTTATTCGGTAGTCATTCCAGTGTATAACCGTCCGCAGGAAGTTTCAGATATTTTGGAAAGCCTTACCAAACAAACCGTGCAAACCTTCGAGGTAATACTGGTGGAAGATGGATCGGAGGTTACCAGTGAAAAAGTTTTTGAACAATACGCATCAAAGTTTTCCATGCAATATATTTTTAAACCGAACACGGGGCCTGGCCCCAGTCGCAATGTTGGGTTTGAGAAAGCGCGTGGCAAATACATAGTGGTTTTTGACAGCGATTGCATTTTGCCACCGCATTATTTTGAAGCGGTGGGTAAATTTTTAAAAGATGAAGGCACCGATGCCTGGGGCGGATCGGATAGGGGCATGAGCGATTTCACTACACTTCAACAGGCCATGGCTTTCACCATGTCGTCATCACTTACTACCGGAGGCATTCGGGGAGGAAACAAAAAAACATTTCAGCCACGCAGTTTTAACATGGGTATGAGCCGCGAAGTTTACGAAAAAACCAACGGGTTTCAGTTCGATCGCTATGCCGAAGACATTGAGTTGAGTGTGCGCATACGGAATCTGGGCTTTAAGACTTCATTGATCCCCGAAGCGTTTGTCTTTCATAAAAGGAGGACCTCTTTATCGCAATTTTTTAGGCAAGTCTCCAATTTTGGAAAGGGCAGGATATTGGTAGGGCTCAAACATCCGGGGGAAATAAAAATTGTGCATTGGCTACCGGCTTTTTTTCTTTTGGGATTACTTGCCATTCCTTTTTTCCTCTTGCTTGCCCCCAAGCTCGCCACGTTTGTAATTCTGCTGTATAGCCTCTATACTTTATTGGTTGCGACAGAATGTTTGATCACCACGCGCTCTTTGCCAGTGGCCGTGCTCAGCATCCCTTCTTTATTTGTTCAAATGACTGGTTATGGGTTTGGGTTTTTAAAAACGTTGTTGGCAGGCGCGAGGAGTGATACTACTTCGGTAGTTATTTGAGCGACATTACTATCCAGTGCAAAGTCCGCTTTTTATGTCGCCCTAACCTACGTAGTACACAGTACATGACAAATGTCATGATAATTTATACTCAATATACTGTTCACAATTTGGTAATCTCATTCCTTTTTGGAAATTTTAGAAGTCCATAATCACATTTATTAAATGGCCATTAAATAATAATTATTAACAGATGAAAAGAGTTATAAAAAGTTTTTCACTGATCATCAATTACAAAACGTTTATCGTTACTGCGCTCTCTGTAATTTCAACTTACCTGTGCTATCAGTTCGGGCTTACCGCCAAATTTCCCGATATGCTCGTGGGGGTTGCTATCGTTTTTCCAGTAGTGTTTTCCATTGGCTCGGCCTACACGCGCAGAGAAACAGCGTTGCAACGCCTCGCTGATTTTAAAGGGCATGCCGTTGCCATCTACTATGCCACCCGCGATTGGACTTCAGATAAAAACAATAATCTGCCAGCGCAGGCCAAGCAGATCATTCATGAAATGATGAGGCTGATGCGCGACATGTTCAAAAGCAACCATAGCCCCGAGTGGCATGCCAATGAATCGAAAATGTACCAGCACTTTTCAAAACTTTCTGAACTTACCATGGAGCTTCGCAAGTATGGGGTGCAGAGCGGAGAGATTTCAAGGGCGAGCCAATATGTGAGCAAAGTCATCATTGCTTTCGACAACATGAAAATCATCCACAACTATCGCACTCCGGTAACGCTGCGCATGTACAGCAAAGTGTTTATTTATATTTTCCCGATCGTGTATGGCCCTTACTTTGCCAGTAACTTCAAAGACTTTTCGGCACACCTGGAATATGTAATGCCCATCTTGTACAGCTTCATCTTAGTGAGCTTAGATAACATTCAAGACCATCTTGAAAATCCATTTGACGATGTGGGCGAAGATGACATTGTGATCGATGCCGATGAAACGGCCAGGCTTTTATCGTAGTAGTCTCTCATTTTCCACATACCTAGGTGTTCGCTTCTGTATCATCTTATTTGAAACATGTGGAGTTTAACCAAGTTATTTGGAATACCTATTTTTTAATAAGTCAATAATTCAATTTGATGTCTTTGATTTTTCGTGGAAGCCACACCTGCATGGCGTTGCTGCCGCGGTTGCACCAACTGTAATATGGAATCGCAGTGATCATTTTGGTTTGAGTATTTATGCTCAGCCCATCTGCTGCCACCGTAACCACGGGCACGTTGGCTTGTATTTTAACTACGCCATTGAGCAACCCGGCATCAAAGCTACTGGTGTATCGCGTGTTCTCCGGAACAACAATGTTCCATGCCTGGCCATCATTGTCGGCACCCTCCACACAATACACCAACGGCCCTCGTTGCAGTGCCACTCTTCCTTCGTTGCCTTTGATGGTCTCCTTCGATGTCACTTCTTTTATTTCCATTGGCATGGATAGACTTATCACATCACCTTTTTTCCATTCGCGTGAAAGTACCGCATAACCTTTGTCGATGGTATAGGCAAAATCTTTTCCGTTTACTTTTATAAGAATGGGCATGGCAGAAGGTTTTTCAAAATGATATAAACCACCGGGCACCGTTTCGCCTGTGGCCCAGCCCGGCAAGCGGAGCATCGCGCGGAAGGTGCTTTTCTTTTCCGGGTTTATTGAAATGGCAACATCACCGTCCCACGGGTAATTGCTTTTCTGTTCCATGGCAACAACAGTTTTATTTAAGGTAACATTTGCCTTGCTGCTTACATATAGGTTTATCCACACGGCATCGCTTGATTTATTGTAGATGTAATCGCCAAGGGATGAAACCAATCGGGCAATGTTGGAAGGGCAGCACGCGGTGCCAAACCATTCCTTCCTAAAATGTTTTCCGTTGGAGGCAAGTGGGTTTCCATAAAAAAACCGGTCACCGCTCAACGATAATCCATCCAATGCGCCATTGTATAAACTGCGCTCAAGCACATCAAAATATTTGCTTTCGCCCGTGAGCAAGTTCATGCGCTGGTTCCAGAACACCATCCCCACCGAGGCGCACGTTTCGCAATAGGCTTGCTCGTTTGGCAAATCATAGTCCACCGAAAACCCTTCGTTGTTCCCTGATGACCCAATGCCTCCGGTTATATACATGTTGCGGTGCACCACATCTTCCCACACTGTTTTCATCGCGTTCATGTAGCCTTTATCGCCTGTAAGCGCAGCCACATCGGCCGCACCGGTGTACATATACATGGCGCGCACGGCATGGCCGGTTATTTCAGTTTGATCTTTTACCGGCTTCACATCTTGTGCATACGCAGTGTCTTTCCATTCCGTCCAGGTGTAGCCTTGCGCATATTTATGCCCACGTTCGTCCAGCAACCACTTGGCGTGGTCAAGGTATTTTTTGTCATTTGTTGCTTTGTAAAGTTTCACAAAGGCAAGCTCCAACTCCTGGTGGCCAGTTACCCAATGTCTTTTGGCAGGGCCGAACAGTGAGAGAAAGTGATCGGCAAACCGGATAGAAACATCCAACAGTTTTCTCTTTCCGGTTGCCTGATAGTAGGCCACGGCAGCTTCAATCAAATGCCCGCCATTATAATCTTCGTGCATGCTCATGTCGGTCCATCGTTTGTCAAGTCCGGTGAGCGTGTAGTAAGTGTTGATGTATCCGTCCGCCTGTTGGGCCGCTGCGATTTTATCGATCCATTCATCGGCTTTTTTTTCCAACGCTGCATTGGGTTTGTTTTTTAATGAGTAGGCGATGGCCTCCAAGGCTTTGAACACATCCGAGTCATCGTAAAAAATCCCTTCAAATTTTCCTTTGCGCGTGCCGGCCACAACTTCAAAATTGCGGATGCGCGAAGTTTTTATTTCTGTTTGATAGATGCAGGCTTCGAGGGTAGTGGTGGCCACTTGCTCAATGCGGGGCTTCCAAAAGTTGTCGGTGATGGTCACCTCCGAAAAACTCACCGGCTCGATCGGTTTCGTTTGGGAGCAGAGCAAAAAGGGTAAAAGAAGTAGGGGCAGGATCAGTTTCATGGCATTCTGGTTTGTGAAAAGAAAGCTATGAAAAAGAAACCGATTTCTGTGAGTGCAATTATGTCAAAGGTGCATGGCTCAGATGAGATTTTCACACAAAATTGTTATCCATCCAAATTGATCGGAGTCAGCCAGCAATCTATTCATAACAAAGTATTTACCCGATTTTCTATGAGTCAGGAATTGTAAAACCAAAAGCCATAAAACAGGTTTGCCTACTTGCGCTAACCATTGTTTGAATGGTTCTGCTTTGGGTGATGGAATAGACTGAATCAATCTTAATATTTGAGCTGTGTCTGCAACATCTGTTTGGTAAAATTTACCATTGGTGGACATCATTCTCAGTTGTCCGATTTTTTCGGACAACTCACTTCCTTCTTTTTTTAACTTGGTTTTCAGGTCATTCCAGTACTTTCTTGGCCGGTTCCTGTCAAGGCTTCAATCACATCAATGACGGAGAAGTACCAAAGTTGCTTTTCCTCAGCCCATTGAGTTCTTACTTTTTTGGATTCGAATAGTTTTATGTCACTCATCTTGCAATTCTTATATCGTCACAAAATTTTACTCGCTCTGTCAACCTGACTGAAACGTCTTGGGGTTAGCTCATGACGCTATGGTTAGAGTTAGACATTTATCGTCTGAGCTTGACAATCACCGAATTGATTTTTTGAATGATTGAAGTACACATCGGTGGTATTCATTCGTCAAATTAAGCAAAGAATTTCTATTGTTTAATTACGATTAAAACAAAACCCGGCTCATCACCGGGTTCCTTTTTTTTCGAGATTATATTTTTCTACTCAACTACACCATCGGCAAGAACAATCACCCTGTTCTTGAGCACTTCC
>JANOQB010000662.1:0-9447 GCA_031422215.1 Cytophagales bacterium
TTTAAGTGAATGGAGTTGGGAGATACCGGAAGGTGGTGGCCCCAACGAACTGCACGTGCTCGACTCTGCCAAGCGCGAGTTGAAAGAGGAAACGGGTTTAGTTGCCAACCGATGGACGATGATACAACGTACGCATCTTTCCAATTCTGTAAGCGATGAAGAAGGTTTTGTTTTTTTGGCAGAAGACTTAACGCAGCTTGAAAACGAATTGGAAGAAACCGAAGCCGACATGAAAATCTGGAAACTGCCATTTACCGATGCGCTCAACATGGTGCTCGAAGGAAAAATCACTGACAGCTTGAGTGTGATGGGGATTTTGAAAGTGGCAAGGATGAGGAGAATTTAGTATCCAGTGACCAGTATCCAGAATCCAGTATCGAGAATCCAGCACCGATGTCGTTAAAAAACCACCTCTCCCACGTACGCCCCAATTTTCTTCTTGCCTACCCGGTGATGCTTAGCATGCTCGGTCAGGTAATGACGGGCGTGGCTGATAGCGTGATGGTAGGCTGGACGGGCACTGTTCCGTTGGCAGCAGCTTCATTGGCAAACATTTTTTTCTCCATTCCACTTTTTTTTGGCGTGGGTGTGTCGTATGCCATCACCCCACTGATCGCGCAAGCAGCAGGAGCCAACGACCACAAAAAAATAATTGACACATTAAAAAATGGGGCACTCATCAATCTTATAACAGGATTCATTTTAGTGATCATTATTTTTTCTGTGGAGCCTTTCATGCACTCGATGGGCCAACCTGCTGAGGTAGTGACACTCGCCATTCCGTACCTCAGCATCATTGCCATTTCCATTATCCCCACCATGATATTTCAAACCTATCGGCAATTTGCCGAAGGGCTGCAACGCACACGCATGGCCATGATCATTGTGGTGGGCAGTAATTTACTTAACGTACTTCTAAACTATATTTTAATTTTTGGGAAATTTGGTTTCCCCGAAATGGGATTGAACGGAGCAGGCTGGGCCACGTTGATTTCGCGTGTAGTAATGGCAGTCAGTATGATGCTGTATGTGTATTACGGAAAAAAATTTATTGCTTACAAAGCGGGTTTTTCCCTTGGCAACTATTCGCGCACATTGATCAACAAAATGCTGCACATCGGCTTGCCGGCAGGCTCGCAATTTATTTTCGAAGCTGGTGCCTTCGGGTTCTCTGCCATCATGATGGGTTGGATCGGTACCACCGCCTTGGCCGCACATCAGATTGCCCTCAACTTAGCTACCATCAGTTACATGACCACCTCTGGGCTTGGTGCTGCTGCAACCATACGGGTGGGAAATTTTTGGGGCCAACGCGATAAAAATAATTTGAGGGCCTCGGCTTTCACTATGATTGGTATGGCCATCATGCTAATGACCGCTTGGGCACTGCTGTTTATTTTCGGAAGGTATTTTTTGCCTTCGCTCTATATCAATGACATAACCGTGATTGAACTTACCGCATCCTTGCTGATCATTGCGGCATTCTTTCAATTGTCGGATGGCATTCAGGTGGTAACGGCTGGCGCTTTGCGCGGATTGCAAGATGTGAAAATCCCATCCATACTGATTTTTGTTGCCTACTGGATAATTGCATTGCCTCTTGGCTATTGGTTTGCGTTTCCTTTGAAGATGGGTGCCAATGGTATTTGGATTGGATTATCCATCGGCCTTACGCTTACGGCCACAGCTATGGTGATGCGGCTTAATAAACTCTCCAATAAGAAACTGTGAGTTTACACAAGTAGCGAGTCAGGATTTTGTGATGATTTTTTTGGCATCCTGCCATGCGAGGCGCAATGGCACCGGGCTGTCGGCAGTCGCCACCAAACGCACATATCCATTTCGGGCTCCAATCACGCGAGGCGCGTGACCTCCATCCCTGGCTGAGCTATCAACCTTTACTTATCATATACCCAACTGTAAACTCAAAACTTTCCCTAACTTTAATTCAAACTAAATTTTATGGAAGAACTATCACGCCCCGTGCGCTACTCACAAACTACCATCACCGAATTGATGATTCCTTCGTATGCCAACTTTGGTGGAAAAATACACGGTGGCATTTTGCTTTCTCTGATGGACAAAGTTGCCTATGCCGCGGCCAGCAAACATGCAGGCACCTATTGCGTTACAGTGTCTGTTGACAAAGTAGAGTTTCTTCAACCGGTGGAAGTGGGCGAATTGGTTTCCATGCACGCATCGGTAAACTATGTAGGCCGCACTTCCTTGGTGGTTGGCATGCGGGTGGAATCTCAAAATATAAAAACCGGTGCCGTCAAACACACCAATTCTTCCTTCTTTACCATGGTGGCCAAAGACGATGACAACAAGCCGATGATGGTGCCGCAACTGATATTAGAAAGCAAAGAAGATGTGAAACGTTTTATAGAGGCCTTGAGTGTAAAAGAAATAAAAACCGCTATGCGCGAACAGATGGACGATGCCAAGTCGCACATAGAAGTAGAGCGGGCTCATGAAATTTTGAAAGGCGAGCGGTGCAAAATAGTGTTTGAGTAAAAATTTTTGCTTAATCAATATTGGTTGGGTGCATTTCAAAAGACGGGGCTCAATAATTTGGCCCCTCTGGGGCTGGCTGTATCTGATAACTATTTTCTATTTACCAAAATTTCGCTCCGCCAACTGGCGGACTTAAAAAGTTCCGTAGGAACGATATTTTGGTAGTGGTGAGATCATAGTATGATTTACAAGCCCCAGCGGGGCGGCATTTAGGCCGTTTCTTTTTGAAATGAACCATATTGGTTTGTAAAGTTTGTTTCGTGGGGACCTGCCTACCGGGCAGGCACGAAACAAAGCCAGAAATGATGCTATTAAAACCATATTAATTGAATTAAATTTGAAATATCAGTAACAAAAATCACGCTATGAGACAAGTCATAATTTTTCCGGGTGAAGACAGGTGCTGGGTAGCTGAACGTCCTAGTCTTCCTGGTTGTGTGAGTCAAGTGAAAACAAAGGATGAGGCCATCGTTAACATTCGCGAGGCGATTGAAGGATACATTTTGGCATTAAGAGAAGATCAACTCCCGGTGCCGCCAGAAAATTTTGATACTTTGCGTGTCGCTGTATGAGCACACTTCCTCGGGTTTCAGGAAGATAGTGCGTTAAAGCCCTTTCAAAAATTGGTTTCGGATTTAAACCGCAGCATGGTAGTCACATAATTCTTAGGCGATAAACCCATCATGCCTCATACTTATAATATTTTTTCTTCACTATCCACCACGCCATACCGGCACCCATCAGCAGCCCCAGCCAAAAGACTTTACTCATCACCAATAGAAATGAGAGGAGAAATACAATGAAAGTTCGCCTGATGTGTTTGTCCATATTCAATATTCCAACATAAAGTTTGCTGTGCAAATAAAGGAGCGACATGGTTGCGAAAACTACTATAGCCAGTACGTGGCCAACGGGCACATTGTTAACAATCAACAGGATTGCTTCTGGCAAAAATAAGATCAAATACACAGCCATCAGGTAAGCATAGCGGTGCCCTAATGAAATGGGCAAGCCCCTTACGAACACCAATGACCTGTCTTCATGCCTCCTGAATTCAAAAACTATCACCGCGTGTGCAACCAACCCAAAACAAATACCTAACAATGCAACCCTCATGTCGTAATGCCCCAATTCAATTTGCATCATGCCGAGGACACAGAGAAGGGAAAATATTTTCGTGGTAAGCAGCATGAACGGATTTTTATTGGTGAGCATGCCCAGAAAAAAATAAGGGAAGGGCTTCGGCACATTCCAACGGATAACCGGCAAGAAACTCCAATTTCTTTGTATGTGAGTTTCTCTGATTTTTTTATTGATAAGCCAGGAAGATGACATCATGAGCACGGCATGATAACCCAATATGAAAATAGCCACTACAAAATGGCCTGTATTTATTGCAACGCCTACTATCAGGATAGTATAAAAAAGAACCGGTTCATACATCATGGTTTGTGATACAAGCACTATCAATAAACTTCGATTGTTCTTAAGCTTCGCCAGATCGAACAAAAATGCATTCTCAGGTTTTGCCAATTGGCCGAACGTAAATTGGACAGTTCGCAACATGTAGGCGGTCCATATCAAACACACGACCGCAAGAAAGATTGGTGCCTCCAGCATACCATAGACTAAGGAAAGATGGTAATTGATAATCTGCCCCGATTCAACAATGCCAAACATGAGGAAGAAAATAAACAAGAGCAGCCCGGCATTCTGTTCGTAGAACTTTGCCACGAGTGTTTTGATAACGACAACCATCAGCCTGCGCATAGTTTATGATTTTGAATGGACATCTCGGTGATCAAAGGAAGTTGTTCTGGATCAAGTGCCTGATGGGAAGTGAAAATTATTTGTGTGCCGCTCTGGATATGGTCGCGCGTAAGTTGATACAGGATTTTTTGAGAGGCGACATCTAATGTAACGAGGGGTTCATCCAACAAAATCAATCTGGGGTTCCCTAAAAATGCCAGCACCAAGGAAAGGCGCTTCACCATGCCGCTTGAGTAGGTACCAATTTTATTTTTGTAATAGGATTCAATCCCCAATGCATGGATCAACTTCTCCGATTGCTCTTTACTTCCTTGGCGTATCTTTTCGTGAAAATCTACCAAGTCAAGGCCGGATAGAAAAGTAGGATAGAGCGGCTCAGCTTCGGCATAATTTACTTGCTGGCGATAGCGCAAAGGATATTTCTTCAAACCAATTGACCCGATTTCTACTTCGCCTTCAAACGGAATTATTCCTCCTGCTATTTTGAGCAGCGTAGTTTTTCCACTTCCGTTAATGCCCTTCAACCATATCAGTTTTTCTTCAAGCTTAGCGGATGGAACATCAAGGATAATTTGATCGTGATATTTTTTTTTGAGATTAAGAATTTTAATCATGACTGGAAATTTATTTTTATGAACGTTGAAAAGCTGTTGGTGTTTTATGAACATCAACGGGCTAACGGCTATCAGGTTATTTCTTCACCCAAACACAAATCTATCCTCATGCAACCTCATGATCGATCACATATCCACAGGCCCATGCCAAATTCTGCGCTTTAGTGGAGGGGAAGTCGTTTATCCAACAAGAAATTTAGCAGATGCTTTTTTTAGTGCTTCCTTTTTTTCGGATGCCATCGGGGCTTTGCTTATATGAATTATCAGTTCTGCCATTACCTCTGCCCGATAGCCTAATTTTTTAACAATACCTGAGCAAAATTTGATTTCGTTTTCAAACAAACGCTCATCCACTTTCATTAACTGAACAAGCGTGAATAAATACTCAAACTTCTGGTCGGCAGTCAACTTATCGGGAATGACAATTTCATGGTGATCATAAAAAAGCGTTTCGGCAGAAGACGTTGGAAATCCGTTGGCCTTGGCTATGTTCCTGATGTAGTCTTTCTCGTTTTCGGTAAGATTGCCATCCATGCTGGCGAGGTTCACTAAAAGCTTTAGATTTTCAAGAAGTACCATGTCTGTGTTTTTTCAAGATAAATATAACTCAAATCCATTATCTTACCATTGCTTAGAAAAACCAAAACAACTCAATGAATTTTTTAGCGCATTTGTATCTGTCCGGTGATGATCCCGAAATCATGGTTGGCAACTTCATTGGCGATTTTGTGCGTGGCCGCAACGTGCGCGATCAATTTAAAACCAACATTGCCCTTGGCATAGAGCTGCACCGTGAGATTGATGAATTCACCGACAGCCATCCGGTGGTGATGGAAAGCAAAAAAAGGTTGCGACCAAAGTACAGGCACTATGCGCCCGTTATTGTAGATATGTTTTACGATCATTTTCTGGCCGCCAATTGGAAAAATTATCACCATCAGTCGCTTCCTGACTTTGCTGAGTATGCTTATTCGGAATTAAAAAAACAGGAGCTTATTTTGCCAGAGCGAGTGTTGAAGATGATTCCTTACCTGGTGAAAGGAAATTGGTTAGTAAGTTATGCGCAGCGCGAAGGCATTCACCGCGCCCTTACGGGGATGTCGCGAAGAACACCCTATGATTCTAAAATGGATGAAGCTGTTTTTGACCTGGAGAAGTGGTACACAGAATTTGAAAGCGAGTTTAAGTTGTTCTTTCCAGAATTAAAAAAAATGAGTGATTCCTTTTTGATTTCAAAAAAAAGCCAGTGATTAAGGTGTATAGAAAGGAACCTTCGTCTCTTTCGCTCCAAGATATTGAAGGTACTCCTCAACTTTTTTAGATTCTTCCCCGCCTTTTTGCGCATGATGTAACATCGTGAACCCATGAGGCCCTTTTGAATTCAACAAACCCGGATTGAACGTGAGCACATTTTTCACGATGTCCAAGTGCCCGAGCATGCAGGCCAAATAAATATTGTAGCGTGCACCCTTGCCCAACAAGTATGCTGCTATCTCTTTGTTGCCCACATGGCCTGCCGCTTCAATCCCCGATTCGAAATCGCCACCGCCCCAATCGAATGACGCATGCAATAGCAGATGATCGCCATCCAACATTTCTTTAACACGATCAAACTTGCCATGGCACACCCCGACAAATTCTTTCACAGCCTCCAACTTGAGCGGTGCTGGCTTTTCGGGCTGCTGGCCTCGATTAAACGAGGGCTCTCGAAAGGCGGAGCTTTGCGCTGAAATAAATGGGAGCGGTACTAAAACACTGGCCGCACTCAGCACGGTTTTCTTGAGAAAATTTTTGCGATTGATGATGGATGGTTTCATATGAAAATAATTTTAATGCACATCTATATTTTATTTAGGGCTACTGAATAAGTCTATTTCATACCGAAACTAATTCAACCCTGCCCGTTTTGGCAGGCGGGCCCATTCGGGGTTTCCTTGTTCAAGAAGCGGTTATTGCCCCACTTTGCACACGGGGTTTTTCAAATTCCAGCGGACAGAACCCCGGAGGGGTTAAACATAAAAGGATATTCAAAGGTGCAAGGTTTTCTAGCAGAAATCAAAAAGGCAATAGTTTTATTATCTGTTGTTACGCAAAACTTATAAAGGTAGTGTCAGCCTGAGGCACTCGAAGGCGATTTAAATTAGTCTAATCAGTTTTCGAGAGCCTCAAACTGACAAGTTCCATCAGTTATTATTATATTATCAATTATTCAGCAGTCACCTACCACCTTCTCAAGGTCAATAGCGAATGTCAACTGCCCATTTCTTTTTTAATGGTGCCTCAACACTCACACATCATTTCTTTATATCTTTATCCCAACTTAGAATATGGGAGAAGTAGAATTAAAGGCACAGTTGGAAAGAAAGGAGTTGGAACTCAATGCCCTGCTGGAAATCACGCAGTCCATCAATAGCAATGTGCCCGAAGAATCGCTGTACAAGATTTTTAATTTCACCCTGCGGGCCAACCTCAACATAAAAAAACTTGCCCTGTTCGTGTTGGATGAACGCTGGAATTGCAAAGTGAATTTTGGCACCAAGAAAAATTTCCAAAAGCTAACACTGGACGACCGCTTCATGCTGATCAAAAACGTTCACCGCATGGACGAGTTTGATGAATGCGATTTTCATGAATTTGATTTGGTTATTCCGGTGTCGCATAAATCGGACACACTGGCCTTGATATTTGTGGGTGGCTTAAGCAACAACACCAACCACGAGCGTGACGACAGCATCAAATTCATTCAGGCCCTGAGCAACATCATTGTGGTGGCCGTGGAAAACAAAAAGCTCGCCCGCAAGCAATTGCAGCAAGAGGCATTTCGAAAAGAACTGGAAATTGCCAGCGATGTGCAGCAGTTTCTTTTTCCCGAACGGCTACCTTACACCGAGCGCCTGAAAATGGAGGCCAGCTATTTGCCGCACGATTTGGTGGGTGGCGATTACTACGATTATATTCCCATCAATAAAAATCAATTTTTGATTTGTGTGGCCGATGTAAGTGGCAAAGGAATAGCAGCAGCCTTGATGATGTCCAATTTTCAGGCCTCGTTGCGCACGCTTTTAAGGCAAACACCAAACTTAGTAGAGATTGTGGAGGCACTGAACTACCAGGTGATGGAAAATACCAAAGGCGAAAAGTTCATCACTTTCTTTGGGGCCATCTATGACCTAAGCCTGAAGACGATGGTGTATGTGAACGCAGGTCATAACGCCCCCATTTTAATGGATAAGAAAAATGGAATACGGCTTTTGGAAGAAGGATCAACCGTGTTGGGTGCCATGAACCCGTTGCCTTTTATAAACGAAGGGTTCATCACCGAGCTGGAAGACTTCACGCTCTTTGCCTATACCGATGGACTTACAGAAACTATTAATGAAGACAACGTGGAATTTGGCCTTGAGTCATTGCTCCAGTACTTCGAAAAAAACAAGCACAAAGACATCCGCACCATCCATCAAGATATTATTGTAAACTTAGATGGGTTCAAAGGCAAGAATGCTTATCGCGATGATATTACCATGCTCACGTGTAGGGTGGAGTAATTCAAGATGGGAGATATGAGATTTGAGATGGAGATTTAAGATTTGTGATTTGAAGAGTTAAATAGAAAATATTTGAATTCTGTATAGACACAACATCAAATCCCATATTCGATATTCCATATCTTAAATCAAACACCACACACCACACATCTCATATCTCCCATCTAAAATCTCAAATGTTCTTCCGCACCCCTTTCATCTTACCGTGGCTCTATCCCGAATTGGTATGGCGGATTCCTACTCATCAAAAAAAAATCTTCCTCACCTTTGACGATGGCCCCGTGCCCGGCCCCACCGAATTTGTATTGGATACACTAAAAAAATTCAATGCACGGGCCACTTTCTTTTGCATTGGCGATAACGTGCGCAAACATCAGCAGCTGTTCCAAAAAATAATAGATGAAGACCACAGCATCGGCAACCACACCTTCAATCACATAAAAGGTTGGAATTGCTCTGTGAAGGAATACCTTGATAACATTGAGTTGTGCAGCAAACAGTTTCTTCAGGCCAGCATCCAGTTTCCAGCATCCAGCATCCAACATCCAGCATCCAGTTTCCAGCATCCAGCATCCAGCACCACTCTTCTCTTCCGCCCACCCTATGGCCGCATCAAGCGCAAGCAGATAAAAGCACTGAACGATTACAAAATAATAATGTGGGATGTGCTCACGCACGATTACTTAAACCAATACACACCCGAACGATGTTTGGCTGGCTCTATTGGGGCGACAAGGCCCGGTTCCATCGTGGTTTTTCACGACAGTATAAAAGCCGAACGCAATCTCACGTTTGCGCTTCCACGTTACCTTGAATTTTTTTTTGATAAAGGATTTTCTTTCGAGGCCATTTAAAAATTTACAATACAACTTTCCAAAAGTTCAAAACTTTTGGAAAGTTGGGTGCATTTCAAAAAGACACGGCTCAAAAATTTCGCCCCTCTGGGGCTGGCTGTATCTGATGACTATTTTCTACTACCAAAATTTCGCTCCGCCAACTGG
>JANOQB010000663.1:0-1806 GCA_031422215.1 Cytophagales bacterium
GCCCGGTAAAAAGACTGTTCAAATTATTGGGCACCGAAAAGAAGGAAATCTTCTACATCCTTTTTTATGCGATCCTGATCGGGCTCATCGGGTTGGTGGTTCCGTTGGGCATCCAAACCACGGTGGAATTGATTTCGGGTGGCGTTTTCTTTAGTTCGGTTTATGTGCTCATTGGTTTGGTGATCGTGGGCGTTCTGCTGAGTGGTGCCCTTCAAATTTTTCAGATCAGCTTAGTGGAATTTTTGCAAAGAAGGATTTTTACCAAAGCATCTTTTGAGTTTGCCTTTCGCATTCCACGCATACGGGCAGAGGCTATCCATCGGCAGCATGCCCCGGAGTTGGTAAACCGTTTTTTTGATGTGATGACCATTCAAAAGGGATTGCCCAAACTCCTTATCGATTTGTCTTCGGCCGCGTTTCAAATATTTTTTGGGCTGCTCCTCATTTCCCTCTATCACCCGTTCTTTGTGTTCTTCGGCATCTTCTTGCTTTCCATGTTGTTTGCCATCTTTTATTTCACGGGGGCACGCGGTTTACATTCCTCCATGGAAGAATCAAAATACAAATACAAAGTGGCACACTGGCTGGAAGAACTTGCGCGGGCCATCCATTCATTCAAGTTGGCGGGCAGCACCGACTTGCCCCTAAAAAAGACCGATTATAATGTTAACAACTATTTGAAGAACCGGAAGATACACTTCCGCGTGTTGCTCACACAATTCTCTTTCATTGTGCTGTTCAAGGCCCTGATCACCGGGGGGCTGCTTATCATAGGCACACTGTTGGTGGTGGACAGGCAAATTACCCTCGGTCAATTCGTTGCTTCCGAAATCGTGATCATCCTTATCCTGAATTCGGTTGAAAAAATAATCATGTACATGGATGTGGTGTATGACTTGCTCACGGCTGTTGACAAGGTATCTCATGTTACCGATCTGCCCATCGAGCGGGTGGGTGGATTTGATTTTCCCACCAATACAAATTCAGGATTTACCGTACGGACCAAAAACCTGAAATACAAATATGCCGACTCCGGATACTATGCATTGAAAGGAATAGACCTCGACATTAAAGCGGGGGAAACCATTTGCATTACCGGCCAGGGCAATTCGGGTAAAACCACCTTGATGAATTTATTGACCGGGCTGTTTACCGATTATGAAGGTGCCATAACCATCAACAATTATTCCCTTCGCGACCTTGACCTCACACACCTTCGCGATCAGGTTGCAAAAAATATTTCGCAGGAAGACTTATTTGACGGCACCCTGCTGGAGAATATCACGCTGGGAAGAACAAACACCACCGTGCACGATGCCATCCAGGCATTGGATCAGGTGGGCCTTTCGGATGCAGTAAACGCATTGCCAAACGGACTTGAAACACACGTGATCAGCGGTGGCAAAGGGTTATCGAAAACAATGATACACAAACTCATTCTGGCCCGGTGCTTAGCCAAGAAACCCAAACTGATTGTGTTGAACGATTTTTTTAACACCCTTTCTAAATCAGATAAAATGGAGCTGCTGGAATGCATTACCAAACCAACAAGGCCCTGCACGGCTATTGTTGTATCCAAAGACCCGGTGATCATGAGCGCATGCGATCGGGTTATCGTACTGGAAGAAGGTGCCATCCGAATGGAAGGCTCCATGGAAGAACTCACAAAGACGCAATTGTTCAATAACCTCATATCCTAAACACAATGTTAAAAATTTCATCCGGATCGCTCGAGAAGATGATGCCGCAAGACAGGCTGTATTCCTTGCGGTCGCTGGACACCCCCATGGCAGGAAAAATTTTGGC
>JANOQB010000664.1:0-9107 GCA_031422215.1 Cytophagales bacterium
TCCATAAACAAGTTGGTGGCGAAAAAATTGCTGAAAGAAGCCGGCATTCCCGTCACGCGGTTTTTGTTTTCCCATTTCTCCGACAAAAAGCAATTCACGTTCGAAGAGATCGAAAAAACCCTGGGGCTACCGTTCATGGTGAAATCGACAAGCCTGGGTTCTTCGGTGGGCGTTTCAAAAGTAAAATCGAAAGCGGATTTTGAAAAAGCATTGAAAGAATCGTACCGTTATGATCAAACTGTTTTGTTTGAAGAATTTATAGTGGGTCGTGAAATTGAGTGTGCAATCTTAGGCAACCATCCTGGCCAGGCATCGCTGCCAGGCGAAATCGTGATCAGCAGCGACTATGAATTCTACACCTTCGATGCCAAGTATGTGGATGGCGAAGCGGTTTCCATTGAAGTGCCTGCCCAATTAGAACCCTCTGTTTCCAAAAAGATTCAAGACATTTCAATACGGGCTTATCAGGCACTTGGCTGCGAAGATTTTTCGCGTGTGGATTTATTCCTTACCAAAGAAGGAAATATTTATGTGAACGAAATCAATACCATACCAGGCTTCACCAACTCAAGCATGTTCCCCATGATGTGGAAAGAACGTGGCATATCGTTCACCGATTTAATCACACAGCTTGCCGACCTTGCCGATGAGCGATATAAAAAGTCGATGCGCATCCAGCGCGATTACCAATCTTCGCTAAAGTTTTAACGGAATGGCCACAAAAAAATCATTGTTCAAAAGCACATCAGTCCGGGGTTTGTTGGCCAGCCTCGCCATCACAGTTGGCACACTGATGCTCTTTGCCATTATCTATTTTTATGTCTATTTGCCTTCGCTCACCAATCATGGCGAGTCGATTACCGTGCCCGACCTCACCGGCATGAACATAAATGAAATTGATGCCTTTGTGAAAGAACATGACTTTCGGTTTACTGTAAACGACTCCGCCTACTCTGCCGACCATCCTCCGCTTTCGGTTCTACGACAATTTCCGCAGGCCGGATCAAAAGTAAAGGAGAACCGGATGATCTATGTTTCCTTAAACCGTGTCACTCCGCCTACACTTCCTTTGCCCGACCTGGTTGACCGCTCGTTGATAAATGCAACCGTAGTTTTGAAAAGCAATGAACTCAAGCGCGGCCGCATACTCTATGTGCCAAGTCCGTTTCAAAACTTGGTTAAAGAAATGAGATACAACGGCACGATAATTTTACCGGGCACCCGCATACCCAAAGGTGCTGTCATTGATTTGATTGTGGGCGATGGCAACGGGCCGGCCGATTTTGTGATAGGCAATTTGGTGAACGATACCTTTGAGCGGGCAAAATTCAAACTGGGAGGTTGGGATTTGCACCTGGGCTCCGTGGAAATCCCCGAAGGGATAGATACTACGGGCATGGAGATATTCGTTTTCAAACAATATCCATTGGCGGGCGACTCGGTGCGCGTGGGCGACCCGGTTGATTTATGGCTTGGCCCAAAGGGCTATGTAGAACCTGAGGTGGAAGAAGAAGAGAAAATAGACAATGAAACAAACGGAGGCAATTGATTTTAACGAGTGGGGATGGGGTGTACAACAACTTTGAAAACTTATTTTTTGGCGGCATGGCGAAACGCCACCGGGCTATCCGTTGCAAGGCCCACGCGAGGCGCGTGGGGCTTTCCACTTCTATCCCTTGCCGAAGGGCTGTCCGCTTGGAGAAAAATAATTCTCATTACATTTATTCTCATGGCTAAAGCACATCAAAGCCTTGGCCAGTTTGTTATTGTTCCCATCGAAAAAGAAAGTTCAGAAAAGAAATCAACGGCCCAGCGCACAAAAAAAACCGATCCGATATTTCTTCCCTTTTGGGATGATTTCTCTTCCGTGCGAAACGGAAAACCAAAAAGCATTTTGTGGGAATACGGAGAATCTGCTTGGGTGAACGATGGCATGGGCATCAATCCACCCTCGCTGAATGTGGCCACCTTTGACGGACTGGATTCGCTTGGCAAACCCTACAGCGTAAATGACGTGCTCGCCAAAGGTTACGCAGACAAAATGGTGTCGGCACCAATCCGTATGGACTTGGTAAGCGAAGCTGACCGATCCAGGGTTTTCATTTCTTTCTTTTATCAGTTTCATGGAAATGGCGAGCCGCCCGACCTCGGAGACGTATTAGCCCTTTCGTTTAAGAACAGCACCGGAGGCTGGGAAACAATTTGGACAAAAGAAAATGACGGCACACTCGCTAAAGACAAATTTGAACAACTGACCATACCCATTACGGGCGACCGTTTTTATCACGACAACTTTCAGTTCAGGATAAGAAATTTTGCCAGGTTGTCGGGACCTTATGATACGTGGCATGTGGATTACATTTATATCAACAATGGGAATGCGCAAGCAGCACCGGTGCTACCTTTGTTCCCCGACCGCTCCATTACATCCAGGCTAAATTCCATTTTGGCATCCTATTGGTCCATGCCAATCAAACACTTTTTATCAAGCCCGGCAACCAACTTAGTCAAGCCTTCACTCACCATTACCAATTTGCGCTCAGATCAAATCCCCGGAAACGGGCAGCCAGTTAGCTACAGTTCTACAGCAAGGGTTTCAACATATAAAAAAGGCCAGCCGTCTTCAATCGTCAATTTGCCTCTCGACATAAATGTTAACATCGGTAGCGAACTCTTGTACAAACAGCAACGGACGGTAACACTCAATACAATGCCCAATGTTGGAGCGTTCGATCAAACTTCTGATTCGATCCATATTAAATTGGGAATCATCTTCGATTCAGGGGACAATAAAATAAAAACACCCACCGAAGGTGACTACGATTTCAATGTCTTCAACCCAATCGAATTCCGAACAAACGACAGCATCAGCACTCAGTACATTCTCTCAAACTATTATGCTTATGACGATGGTGCAGCCGAATACGGGGCAGGTTTGAATTCAGCAGGCGCGCAGTTGGCGTATCAATTTGATATGAAAACTGATCAGCCTGATACCATTGTGGCCGTGGATATATATTTCCCCCGCTTTGGTGACGAAAGCAATCAGGTTATACAGTTTCAAATACTGAGCGCACTTACCAACAGCCCTTCCGATATTCTTTATCAAGTAAGCTTACCCGTGCAGCGGCACACATTAAATAAATTCTGGCGCATCAAACTCATCGATCAGGTTGCGGCAGTAAAAGGAAAATTTTTTATAGGATGGAAACAAAACTCTTCGGCTGTGATTGCCGTGGGGCTCGATAAAAATACAGATTCGGGAAACAAACTATTTGCAAACCTAAATGGAAGCTGGGAGCCCAACACATCCATAAAAGGCAGCCTGATGATACGCCCCGTGTTTGGAAGGGGAAAAGGCGCAGGTGGTCCAATTACCTCTGCGGCAAAAGATCAAGTCCATGAAATTTCCATTTATCCCAACCCTTCGCACGGAGTTTTTTACATCGCTGGCATTACCGGGCCAGTGGAAATGTTTGATATCACAGGAAGAAAAATTGACATTGAATGTGAAGCCGAAAGTGAAAGAACCAAAATCATGATCCTGCAACCAAATGCCGGCATCTTTCTGCTAAGAGCCCTTCAGCAAAACAGATGGGTGAATAGGAAGGTGGTAGTGAATTGAAAAGGAGCAGTGTTAAAAAGTAGGCAGTAGGCAGTCATCAGTAGGCAGTTTGTGTAGTTAGGTTAAGACATCCAGCATACTACTCTACTTCAATGCTTACAGCCTACTGCACCCTGCCTACTGCCTACTTCTCAAGTCCCTACTTCTCAACCACCGGGGGCAACACTTCAATAACTTCCAACGGGTTGGGCGCGAAACACAAAACAAAAATCATGAGGGCAAACCAGCCTAAAGCAACTCGCTCAGGGGTCAACCGTTCTTCCACTTCCGATTGCGGATGCTGGACACCAATAAACCTTCCAATCAAAAAAGCAAAGAGCAGCCAGCCTGAGTAGCCGCGTATGTGCGGAAAGGCCGCAACAATAGAATACTGTACGGCAAAAATCCCAATTGCATACATCGCGGTATCGCGTTTGGTCAAACCAAAACTCCGTAGGGACAAATACATAAACCCTACGAACAACGGGATTTTATAAATGAGCACATCCCAGCCATTGGCAGGGTGAACAAAGCCCAGACCTGCATAAAACATAAAGCCAAGAAAAATAACCGAGGCTATGGTGCGGTGCAATTTATGGCCCACCAATCCGTACAACACATGGCCACCATCTAACTGACCAATGGGCAACAAGTTGATGCTGGTGAACACCAACGACAAAAATCCAGCAAACAAAAAAGGGTAGTGGATGATCTCGTGTACGTTGGGCATACGCGAAGGATCGGCCACGAAATTTTCAAAAAACAAGAAGAGCAAATTCTTGCCAATAAAAATATCGAATCCACCATTTTGAAAAAACTCAGGCCTATAAACATAGTTGGCATAATCCAATCCGTACTGTTGATATTCAGGATGGATTTCAAAAATGTATTCCGGTGGAGGAAGGTGTGTGAACCCATACCATAAAAATCCGATAGCGAAAACAAACCCAGCCAACGGGCCGGCTATGCCAATATCAAAATGCTGTTGCGTGGATTTTACCCGATCCTTGATTCTGATTAGAGCACCCAATGTGCCGAACATCAAAGGTATGGGAGGCAAAGGAATAAAATATGGCAATGAGGTGCGCACCTTGTAATAAACAGCTGTGAAGTAGTGGCCAAACTCGTGTGCGGTGAGGATGGTTAAAAAGCAAATCGAGTAAGGAAGCCCTGAGTAAAAATCCTGCCATGTGTAGCCCGGCACCAACACTGATTTTCCATGTGTCCACTCGGCACCAGCCAATGTGGTGGTAACGAACGTAACAACAAAAAGTGAAGAATGAATGAGGTTTGACTTGATTTTTGGATCCATCAGAAAAGAGAAAAAATTTGATCGGGGTGTTGCACATGAAACGTTTTGATGCCTGCTTTGTTTGCGCCTACCAGATTGTCATTATTATCATCCAGAAAAATGGTCTCTCTGGCTATCAGGTTGTTCGATTGAAGCACGTGCTCGTAAATTTCAACATCCGGTTTGCTCATTTTCAACATATGCGAATAGTATGCCTGATGAAAATAATGATCGATGGACGGCATGCCCGTGAGTTGTCTTACCTGGTTATTGAAACATTGCAGGTGAATGTTGTTGGTGTTGCTCAACAGGAAAATGTTGAACTTGGATTTAAGTTGCTCCAAAAGGTTTATCCGGGCGATGGGAATATCCAATAGCATGGCATTCCAGGCGTTGTCCAATTCGGCATCGGTAACTGATATGTGCAATGATTCTCGCAAATGATCGCGAAAAGCAGAATCATTGATCATGCCTTTCTCGAAGTGATGAAAAAAGGTTCCGTGATGGACAATGCTTTTGATTTTTTCTATGGGAAGGCCACTCATGGTGGCAAAAGCTCGGTGGGTTTTCTCTACCGATAGGTTGATGATTACCCCACCCAAATCGAAAATGACGTTTTTAATTCCTGCGGGCACCAAAACAGATTGTGTATTAGCGGGCAAATATGTAAAATTGCGCTCCCATTTAATAGCTGCCCGTTCAACAAAGCTGGCAAATTTTAAAAGAGGGGCCCATAGCTCAGCTGGTTAGAGCACTTGACTCATAATCAAGGGGTCGCTGGATCGTGCCCAGCTGGGCCCACAGAAAAAGTAAAAGGCGATCCTAAAGAATCGCCTTTTCTTTATTCAAGGTTTTTTGGTCTGAAAGTCTCTTGTCCCTAAACGCGAATCAGCACTTAAAATATAAATGCAAAAGAAAGCAACAGCAGCATGGTAGCAGCGGCAATACCAATAGAGATCAGCACCCTTTTAATCAGACCTGCATTGTATTGGTGGTAAGAAATTAAGATATCCATAGCTTTAATAATTTGGTATATGATTGCTCTAATCTCCAACACTATGCCAGCTGGCAAAACCCTCAAAAAGCTTCACATTGGCTATTTTTCTTCTTGCACAAGCCCAGTTTGGGATTAAGAGTTTCAATAATTATTATAAGTCCACGGTTGTGGTTTTATTCAGGATGGCTCCATCTTTGCAAGAACCCAACAAAAAATAATTCCCATGAACCACACTATCCTTTTATGTCTTCTTCTATTCGTCAATCCTTATATAGGCACCTCGCAGGATTGTCAAAACCCAATTTCAAATGCAAATTTTAAAACTGCATTCAATTTGATTGCTTCGCAGGCCACCGATCAAAAGAAACTCGAGCGATCCTTGGAACTGGTTGATAAAAATTGTTTGATGAGCGCACAGATAAAAAACATTGCTGTGCTTTTTTTGGAGGACAGCTATCGGTTGGATTTTGGCAGGGCTGCTTACCAAGCCACATTCGACCGGGTCAATTTCTTTGATGTGTACGATGCCTTTACTTTACTTCCCTTTCATTTGCTTTGCGCCTTTACGATCACACTCAAAGCCAGCAGCCATTTAAAAGACCTATGCCGCCTCGCGATGTGTTACCAAAAGACGAGCCTGCGAAAGAAGTTTTGCCTCCTAAGTTTGCTGAGATCGTTTATCCATCCACATTAAAATATGAAGGCAACAAAGGCTGCGATGGCCCGGTGCACGATCAGGCTGGCTTCAACACGTTGGCCATTCAGGTGGCCGCTCAACCGAGCGATGAATCAAAACATGTCGCGATCATCAACGCTGCCAACGAATTTTGCTTGGGCATGGGCCAGCTTATGAAGCTAACTTCGCTGATCAATTCAGAAAAATTAAAACTAAATACGTTGAATGAAAGTTTTTCAAAGATTTATGATCAAGATAATTTCCTGTCTGCCCGCGCTCTTTTCACTTCTGTTGATCTTCAAAACCAATGGAGGAAATCAGCTGAATTTGCGTTGGCTCCTCCCCCACCTGTGTGTGCAGTACAAGAGGTTGATATGAAGTCGATACTGAAATCGGTTCAGGCGAAAAATTTCCCCAACGAAAAACTTGATTTGATTTCCGCCATCAAAAAAGACAGGTGTTTTAATGTGGCACAAATCCGCACTCTCTCAAAAGAATTTCCTCACGATAGCAACAAATTGGAGGCAATGAAACTGCTCTATGCCAATTGCCCCGATCAACCCGACTATTATAAGCTCGTGGATGAATTGTCGTTTGCCTTTATGCGCGAAGACTTAACGAAGTTTATTAAAAACGGAGGAAAAGATTGAAACGGTTCTTTGAAAGATGGAATTCAAACTGGCGCAATAGTTTTTAATCTTCGCTACTTTTTTACAAACCTCAATATCTTCAAAGAGTTTTCTGACTTGACTTTTACTAAATAAATTCCAGCCGCATACTCGGCCGTATAAAACTTAGCTTCGCTGCCCGAAACTTCTTGAGAATCTGTTTTTCTTCCGTTCAGTTCAAAGATGGCTACCTGCTTTTTTCCTTGCAGTGAGCCGACTGAAACGGTGAGCCAACCAGAAACAGGATTAGGGAAAATTTCTACAGTTGTGCTATTGTTTTCGATGCCGGTTATGATAACCGATTGGTCGGAAGAGAATTCACTTAGGCAATCATCAACCTTCACCTGCACTTTGTAAACACCCGATTGCGTGGCTGTAAAAGTTGCATTGAGAGCATTGACAATTTCAACGCCATTCAAATGCCATTGGTTTCCAGTGGTTGAGCTGCTCGTAAGTGTGGGTGTCTCCGTGTTTGCATTTGATAACGTTATTGTTGGCTTCGCAGGTTTGATGCAGAAAGTTTGGTCAACCGATTCAGCCGAATTGAAGTTGGTGTTGCCAATTTGTGCTGCCGTGATGGAGGCGCGGCCTGCTTTTGCCAATGTTACCTTATTACCTATAATACTAATCTTATCAGAGGCAGAAGAATAGCTCACCACCAAATTTGACGAAGTTGTTGCCGTCATTTCAAATGGAGCATCACCAAGTGTTTTAGTGGCCAACACATTGAATGTGATGGTTTGATTGGCTTTGTTCACCAACAGTATTTGTTGAACACTGAATGCAGGAAAGTAGCTGGCATTGCCTGCCTGAGAAGCAGTGATAATTGTTGCGCCTACACCAATAATGGTCACTGTATTGCCAGAAACGGTGGCCACAGTTGCAACACTACTTGAATAACTTACTGGCAAACCGGAAGTTGCCGTTGCCGTCAACTCAAACGATGCGCCACCAAAAATTTTATCGGGCAAGGCAGCAAATGAAATTGTTTGAGATAGCATGGCGATAACCGTCAATGCTTGGTTAACCGGAGCCGCTGGGTTATAGTTTGAATTTCCTGCCTGCGAAGCGGTGATCGTTGTAGTGCCTGCGCTCAACAACGTAACCACTGTTCCCGATACTGTTGCCACTGCGGTATTGGAACTTGCATAGCTCAAAGGCAAGCCCGATGAAGTTGTGGCCGTCAAATCAAAAGTGCCAGTGCTCAATTGTTTTGTTCCCAATGCAGTGAAGCTGATAGCTTGACTTGCCTTATTAACTACCAGCACTTGCTGTACGGAATTGGCCGGATTATACAATGCATCACCAGCCTGACTAGCTGTGATAGTGGTTGACCCTGCACCCTGTATGGTTACTGTGTGGCCACTGATTGTGGCCACCGAAGAATTGGAACTTGTGTAGGATACAGGAAGCGAAGAGGATGCCGTGGCCGACAAAGCAAATGGTGCCTCACCAAACGTTTTTGCTGCAAGTGCTCCAAAAGTTATTGATTGATTAAGTTTTGTATTTACCGTTAGTGTTTGATTTACATTGGATGCCCCATTGTAATTGGTGTTTCCTGCCTGCGATGCTGTAATAGTTGTGGTGCCTGCCGTAAGCAAAGTAACGGTGACCCCAGAAACAGTGGCCACGGCTGTGTTTGAACTAATATAGCTTACCGCCAAACCTGAAGTTGCCGTCCCCGTCAAATTGAAAGGAGGATCGCTAGCGCGCTTGGCCAACAGTGGCTCAAACAAAATGGTTTGATTTGCCTTGTTCACCGTAAGGGCGCGCACAACCGGTGTGGCTGCATTGAAATTTGTGTTTCCTGCTTGCGAGGCCGTGATGTTTGTTGACCCTGCGCCTACTATGGTTACTGTGTTGCCCAACAC
>JANOQB010000665.1:0-3239 GCA_031422215.1 Cytophagales bacterium
CCCCCGCCTTTTTGTCGGGCCACCGCACTTAAGTTTCAATATAAATAGTTGTGTTCAAATTGACTATCTGCCACTCCCTTTTAGCAATGATACACCACATGAGGTAGTCTTTTAGAACAATTTGCTTTTTGCTAGCTGTCAATTCTTCCAATCTTATAATTTTTTGATCGCTATGTTCCTATATCGGTGCGTGGCTCCCGGCCGCCACGAACTTAGTGGCATTCCTTTGCTTGCAGCAGGAGAGTACGTGGCCGTCCAGTGGCACTGCAGGGCGATCATACCTTCAGTTGCCCCGGCAATAAAATCATTTTTAGTTTGAATAACCCCATACATCTGTACTCCATTGATCCAAAGTGTGATGTGCGGTATTTCGCCTGTCATTTTTATCCTAAACGAATTCCAATCGTTGGCTTTCCATACCTTTTTGTACTCTTTGGCAGAGGCGGGATTGCTCACGGGAATCCGCTCTCCCACCAGGTCACCGGTGTTGCCGGGCAGTACCAATTCGATCTGATAGGCAGAGCCACCTTCATTTGAGCGGAGAAAAATTCCTCCATTGGCGAATGAATCGATTTTGATTTCCAGGTAAAGCTCAAAGTCGCGATAATTTTTATTTGTCAATAACAAACCACCTTGTCCATACGGATGTTGACTGGCCACTATGGCTCCACCTTCTACATAGAAGTTTGGCGTAGTTCCCTGATGTGTGCTTCTGCTCACATGCCAGCCCTTCAAATTCTTGCCATTGAACAGCGGTGCAAAACCATCAGGTACTTGCGCGTGGCACATTACACTCAACACAATCATTAAAATAAGGATACATCTCATTTTCTTCTCCTTCTAAATTCAACCTCAAAACCAAATTCAAAACCAAAACTCCTGACCCATACATTCTGACTTCTGACTTATAAATTCTGACTTCTGTTACTAACTACTATCTGCTATCTCCTACTTCTCCATCACCAACCTAAACCCCACATCATATTTACTTCCTGGCCCTGCTGCGTGCGTCATGTAGGTAGCGTTTTTCACATCGCCATAAAACGGAGCACCCTTCAACACATGTTCTTTTCCTTTCGCGGGCGGCACCGGATCGGCAAACATTTTTTCATTGTAATAATCATCCACCCATTCCCACACGTTGCCAAGCATATCATACAAACCCCAGGCGTTTGGTTTTTTTTGTCCTACCGGTTGCGTGGTTTGCTTTGCTATTTGTGCTGTGGCATTTATTTCACTCCATGCAATATCATCCTCTGCCCCGGCCCGCGCTGCATACTCCCATTCAAACTCGGTGGGCAAGCGATATTTGGCTTTTCCTTTTTCGAGCCGATTTAGTTTTTTGATGAACGCTTGGGCATCTTTCCAGCTTACGCCTTCAACAGGATGTTGATCAGCACCACTTACTTTGCCATCCTGAAAGTAGGAAGGATTGGTGCCCATAATTTTTTTCCATTGCGCTTGTGTTACTTCAAACTTACCGATGTAAAATAATTTTTGAATTGAAACAGTAAAACCAGGCAGAGATGCTTTTTCCGCAAGTTCTTCAGACAGTTTATAATCGGCATCCGGTAAAACAGGTATTCCCATATCGCCCGATTCTTTGGTCATGTATTGTTCAATGAAACCATATTTGGTTGTGGTGGGCTGAAATTTTCCTACCACCATCCTGCCCGGTTGTATTTCCAAGAACTCGATCCCGATGCTGTTTACATACGTTTTTCGTTCTTGTGCATTGATCTGAAATGCAATCATCAAAATGAGAAAAGCAAAACCTGCTGTTTTAATTGAAGCCATGATCAGTTTTTCAATTCGATGGATGACAATGGAAATAGCGATTCTTCTTGCCTGGCGGTTTCATTTTTAAATAGAAAGTAAATGGAACGAAACCCTTTTAAGTCTTTTTTAAAAGTAATCACGGATGGAATTGTAAACGAACTCTTGTCTGATCCAGTACCAAAGAACTTTGACATGTCAAGTGGCGGAAGTGCTTTGTCAACGGCAACTCCTTTTTCGGCACTGCCTGGTGGTGGAGCAAATGCCCCACGATAACGAACATTAAATTGCTTGGGCATCATTTCCGTTTCTCCAATCAATTCTCCCTTCTCCGAATCAAGGCGAACTTCAATCCTTCCGCCTTTATAAATATCATAGAGATGCCAGTTGGGCTGAAATAAAATTTGTTTGATCCCCGTTAGGTCAAGATCATTGAACGCAATGAATGAACTGGGCCTGGCCGTGAGGAAAGTGTATTCATCCAACTGATCGCGAATGGTGCCCTGTTGTATTTCGGCATTCACCGGAATCAGCTTTGGACTTTTAAGAACGACCACCGATTCGGAAGCAAGCGGTGGCAACTTGGCGTTCCCCTTATCCGCGTAAGCCGCTCTTAAAATAAATGAACCCTTTCCGTTGTCCTGGCCGGGAACCTGAAATTTGAAATCTCCCGCTACAGGCAATCCTATTTTCTTTTCATGATTTAAAATGTAATTGACAATTACCCGTGCATTGGCTGGTGTAATGGTAGGATGGGCTGGCATAGCGGTCTCCAAATTCCACACACCCGCACTGCCACTTCTTATTTTGACGATCAGCATTTCTATGGCGTTGGAATTTTGTTTATAGCGCGATGCGATTTGCGAGAAGGAAGGACCAACACCTTTTTCCTTTTCATTATGGCACGTGCGGCAATCACTTTGTGCCATCAACGATTTAGCAATGGCAAAGCGCGAAATTTCCGATTGTGCCACAGAGATGGCATCATAATCAAATCCTTCCGACAAGTAATCCATACTTACTGCTACTTCCTCGGGTTTTATTTTTCCATCCTCCAATGAGCCATCTTCTTTATCCGTCACCTTGGTTTTATAACCAACGCGCGAGCCACCAAAAAAGAAACTTTGATTTCCTTCAACGATCAACTCAACGCGCGGAGGCTCGTTGCCGGCAACTAATTGCACCGATGTTGAATTCGCCAGCTGCTTTGAATCCGTAACGATAAGCGTGGCCGTATAAACACCGGCTTGCTCTAAAATAAAATCCGGATTTTTTTCTTTTGACTCGAAGGAGTTACTGGTCGAAGATATTTTCCATTGGTAAGAGAGGCTGTCATGATCGTAATCGATTGTGCCTTCCGATGATAGCTTGACAGAGAGCGGAACACTTCCACCGCGCTGGTCGGATTTTATTTGAACAACCGGTTTGCGATTTCCTGCATTATATTCAATACGCACCAATTG
>JANOQB010000666.1:0-2419 GCA_031422215.1 Cytophagales bacterium
TGAGTTCCAAGGAAAAGAAAATTATCTTTTCGGTCCTCATTCTTCAAGTTATGAACAGCATCGCTCTAGCAGTATTGTCTCGGGAAATCAATGGAGAAAAGGGATACAGTAAATGGACAGCGATCATGCACCTGGTCGACATTATCTGTTGTTGTGTCGTCCTGAAATGGCTTATAATTCCTTTATTCAAGCAACTAAAGTATCAAAACATTCGCATATCCAATCAATGGAATTGGCTTTGTTCACCTCTTAATGTCTTTTGTTGCCTTTGATTTAGTTGGCCACCCACCCGGTAGATCAATTATAAAACAAAGCGATAGTATCTATCTTTGCTTCGATGCTATCAATATGAACCTGCAACAATTAGAATACATTGTGGCCGTGGATACGTGGCGGCACTTTTCCACCGCAGCGGAAAAATGCTTTGTCACGCAGCCCACGCTAAGCATGATGATCCAAAAGTTGGAACTGGAGTTGGATATTAAAATATTCGACCGTACCCGGCAGCCGGTGGTGACTACCGCGGTGGGCCAGAAAGTAATTGAGCAAGCACGCATTGTGCTGAGTGAAGCGGGCAACTTGAAAAAAATTGTGGCAGAGCAGAAAGGTGCCGTCAGTGGCGAGTTGCGGCTTGGGATAATCCCCACACTGGCACCTTATCTATTGCCCCTTTTTTTAACTGGCTTCTTGAAAAAATATCCCAACCTAAAACTGAAAATTTCGGAACTCACCACGCAGCACATTATAGAAAAGTTAGAAGTGCAACGATTGGATGCCGGCATTCTGGCCACCCCACTTAAAATACCTTCCATAAAAGAGGTGCCCCTTTTTTATGAACAGTTTGTGGTGTATGCCTCGCAAGAGGAAAAGTTGATGAAGAAGAAATATTTGTTGGCCGATGATATCGATGTCAATCACCTTTGGCTTTTGGAGGAGGGGCATTGCCTTCGCTCGCAAGTGGTGAACTTGTGCGAATTGAAACGACAAGAAAACCTGTTGCAAAATCTGGACTACGAAGCAGGCAGCATAGAGACACTCAAAAAAATGGTGGACCTGAATGGGGGCATCACGATACTGCCCGAGCTTGCTCTGCGCGACCTTTCAAAAGCACAGGAAAAAAACATCCGCTACTTCAAAACACCGGCCCCGGTGCGCGAAGTAAGCATTGTAACGTACCGCTATTTTGTTAAATACAATTTGATAGACGCGCTGCGCAAGGAGATACTTTCCAAAATACCCGCCCAGATGCTGCACCCCGACAGGAAGGAAATCGCGATGATTTAATTTTTCAATTCTTTAACAGATGTTACGCAAACTTATAAGGTAGTGTCAGCCTGAGGCACTCGAAGGCGATATAACTTAGTGTAATCAGTTTTCGAGAGCCTCAAACTGACAGGTCCCATAGTTTTGCGTAACATCACTCTTTAAAATACCATAGTCGTATATTCGCGCCATGCTAAACTTGTTCACTTCGCCCAGTCGTATAATTGTTACCTGCAGCAAACGGCTTGCTCCTTATTTAGAGAAAGAAATTGTGGCGTTGGGGTTCAGTCCGGTGCGCACTTTTATTACCGGGGTTGAGCTGAGGGGAACTGTTAACGACTGCATTGTGCTGAACCTGAATTTGCGCTGTGCCAGCCAGGTGCTGTATTCATTGCAGGAGTTTAAAGCCAATTCGCCCGATGAGGTGTATGATAAATTGATTTACTATCCCTGGGAAACACTTTTGGACAACAGCAACTACATTTCTGTTTCCAGCAAGGTGGACCACTTCACCGTGAACAACGAAATGTTTGTGAACGTGCGCGTGAAGGATGCCATTGCCGACCGCATGCTGAGGGAAACGATGCGAAGGCCCGACTCGGGATCGAGCTATGAAGGCGCGGTGTTCCATTTATATTGGAAGGAGGAGAATGCGGAAATTTTCTTCGACACCTCTGGCGAAACATTATCTAAGCATGGCTACCGGAAAATTCCTGGCAAGGCCCCCATGCTGGAGTCGCTGGCAGCCACCACGCTGATGGCCACCAAGTGGGACCGCCAATCGCCCTTTGTAAATCCGATGTGTGGTTCTGGTACCCTGGCCATTGAAGCCGCTATGATCGCCACCAACCGGAGGCCTGGATTGCTGCGCAAAAATTATTCGTTCATGCACGTGAAGGGATACGATGCACCCTACTACAATGAACAAGTAAAGAAACTTCATCAACTGATAACGGAGGTTCCGTCTCTTAAAATCATTGCCACCGATTTCAGTGACGATGCCATCCAGATTTCGAAAGTAAATGCTGGCGTTGCAGGTGTGGAGCACCTGATTGAGTTTGCTGTGTGCGACTTCGAGGCCACAAAAATTCCAGCACCACCGGGAGTCGTTTACCTAAACCCTGAATATGGCGAACGGCTAGGCGAGATTACCGAA
>JANOQB010000667.1:0-9090 GCA_031422215.1 Cytophagales bacterium
CTAAATTTTTGTGCTGTCTGTCATCCTCCACTCACCGGAGGAATAATTACCACCTCATCATTTTCATGCAGGCCATACGAATCGTCCTGATAATTTTCTCCAACGGCAAAAGCAAGTGACTTCAGTTTCGAAAACTCAGGATAACGTTGAAACAGGTTTTGTTTGAGCGAGGAGATAGTGTCGCCTTGCTTCAATTCATATTCCATTTGCTTGGATTGAAGGATGTCTTTGGCTATGCCGAACGCTATTAAGTTGATTTTCATTTATTATTTTGTTGCTTCCAATTCAAAAGTTTCTTTCCAAAAACATTTTCATCTCCTTCCACGCAAGTGTAGCACAATCATAGCGCTCTGGAAAATCATGCACACCTGAGAAGGCCGTAAATTCTATGGGCAAAGTTAATGAATCGCTGGGCGCTTCCTTATTAAGGAAACCGAGAAAATCTTTGCATACGCTAAGTGCATCACCCTGTGTTTTGCCTTCGAGCGATTTAGTTAAAACAGATGTTGATGCTTTGGAGATGGCGCAACCATACCCATGAAAATGAAGTGAAACAATTTTTTTTGAATCCATGTCCATAAAAATCTCAAACCTGTCGCCACAGATGGGATTGTACGCTTTGATGGTATGAGCAGCCTCCAGTTTTCTTTCAAAATGAAATGGAGACTCATTTTGTTCTTTGATAAATGAAGGATATAATTTTTTCAAGTCCTCATTCATGACCAGAATTTTTTAAGTGCCCTTAAAGTCTCAACGGTTTTGTCCACGTCATCCACGGTATTGTAAATTGAAAAAGAGGCACGCACTGTGGCCGGAACACCCATAGACTCCAATAATGGCTGAGCACAATGATGGCCTGCCCGCACGGCTATGTTTTCGTTGGCCAGAAATCCTGCCACATCATGCGCATGAATATTTTCCACATAAAATGAAACGATGCCTGAAGAATCTTTCGCACTGCCGACAACCTTTATGGCACCCACTGATTCTATTTTTCCTTTGAAACCATCACTTAATTTCTTTGTGTGATTTATCGTCTCCTCCAAATCCAATTCATCAATAAAATCAATAGCCGTGCCTAAGCCAATCACACCCGGAATGTTTGCAGTGCCTGCCTCTAAGCAGTGAGGGTAATCCAAAAATTCCGTTCTTTCAAATTCAACATTTTTGATGCTACCGCCTCCATAAATAAAAGGATCGATGTGTTTTGCCCATTCCTCTTTGCAATACAGCACGCCCGTGCCAAGTGGACCAAACATTTTGTGGGCCGAGAAAACGAGAAAATCCAAATCCAATTTTTTTACATCTATTGAATAGTGGCCCACACTTTGAGCACCATCAATCAATACAGGAATATTTTTTTTATGGGCTTGGTGAATAAGTTCTTCAATGGGATTGATGGTTCCCAACACATTAGAGATGTGCGTAATAGCCAACAGCTTTGTGCGGTTGTCAAGCAAGGTATCCAATTTTTCCAAAACCAATTCGCCTTCCTTATTGACAGGAATAATTTTGAGCGAGGCACCCGCCTGCTTGCAAACTTGTTGCCACGGGATTAGGTTGGCGTGGTGCTCCATAGCAGAGATTACCACATTGTCGCCTTTCACCAATTTCTTTTTCAAAAAAAACTGCGCAACAATATTGATGGATTCGGTGGTGCCTTTGGTAAATGCTATCGTGTTTGGACTATCGGCATGGATCAGCGCGGCTGTTTTTTTTCGCACATCCTCATAGCGCTTGGTTGCTTTTGATGAAAGTCCGTAAAGGCCGCGATGGATGTTAGCGTTTTCCCTTTCGTAAAAATCGGTGATGGTTTGGATGACTGATTTTGGTTTTTGCGAAGTAGCCGCACTATCCAGGTAAACCAACTCGGGCCGATGGGCAAAAATCGGGAATTGGGATTTTAACGAAGCTAAGGGCAGAACCATTTTCAAAAATTAGAATGCTAAAGATAATAATCCATTGGGCAAGATCAACTTATTTACAGGTGGGGCAATGTATTCCATAAAGATTCCCTATTTTTACTTATAGAAATCATGGGCATTACAATAAAAAAATTTGTTGTTAAAGAAACCAGAAAGTCTTCTAAGAAGGCGCTGGTCAATTTCATGATAGATTCTGGTGCTGTTTATAGCTTAGTTCCAGAAAAAATTTTAAAAAAATTAGGGATAAGTGCCTACCGCGAAATGGATTTTATCCTTGCTGACGGCACAAAAATTACCCGGCAAGTTGGGGATGCTTATTTTGAATACAACGGAGAAGGTGGCTCTGCACCAGTTATTTTTGGTGAGAAAGGCGATGAACCGCTTCTAGGCGCGACCACACTGGAAAGCATCGGATTAGTCTTAAACCCTTTCAAGCGCGAACTTTACCCAATGAGAATGGTGATGGCGAAAACCATTTGACCTGAGTCCATTGATCGGGAGATGATAAGCGGATAATTTTTTTATTTTAATCGTAAAGCGCACCAATGGCAAATTCAAATCTTTTCGATAACCACGGCAGGCCCATCAACTACTTACGGTTGGCGGTTACTGACCGGTGCAACCTGCGATGTTTTTATTGCATGCCCGAGGAAGGCATCAAGTACATGCCGAAAAAAGCCCTGCTTACGTTTGAAGAAATTGAAAGACTGGTGACCTTGCTTGCGCAGATGGGCATTTCCAAAATCCGGCTTACGGGTGGCGAACCTTTTGTGCGCACGGATCTGATGCAACTGATTAGAAGGATTGTAACCATTGAAGGTATTACCAACGTGCACCTAACGACCAACGGTGTGTTGACTGCCCCGCACATTCCAGAACTGAAGAAGTTGGGAATTGCTTCCGTAAACCTGAGCATGGACACATTAGACCGCGAACGGTTTAAAATGATCACCCGCAGGGACGAGTTTGACAAAACATACGAAACGTTGCAACTGTTGCTCGACCACGATATATCCGTGAAAATAAATACGGTGGTGATGGATGGAAAAAATACGGATGACATTTTATCACTGGTGGATTTGACCAAAGATAAAAATGTGTCTGTTCGTTTTATTGAAGAGATGCCGTTTAATGGCGAAGGCAACCACTACGCTTCGCTCACATGGACCTACAAAAAAATATTGGAGCATATCCGAAAGCAATTTCCTGAAATCGAAAAAGTACAGGATCCTGAAAACTCCACAGCTTATCATTATCAGATTCCTGGGTATAAAGGAAACATCGGCATCATTGCTGCCTTTAGCCGCACCTTTTGTGGCACGTGCAACCGCATACGCATGACGGCCCAAGGTGTGCTGAAAACTTGCTTGTATGATGATGGTGTTTTGAACATAAAAGACTTGATGCGTAATGGGCTTGGCGATGCGGAAATAAAAAACTATTTACTGAAAGCTTTTGCGAGCCGGCCCAAAGATGGATTTGAAGCGGAGATGAAAAGAAAAGAGCATTCGGTTTCTGAATCGATGTCAACCATTGGGGGGTAATGGTAAATTGAAAATTGTCAATGGCCAATGTCCAACTTTTTTATAAGTGCCCAGTATTCCCTTCCATAACCCACAAAAATTTCTTCGCCCGTCTTTATGTTTCGTGTGGCCTCAATAAAGCAACGTTTGCCTTCGCTTACGTATTCGGAATTGTTTTGCAGCCCCTCCATGCGCACAATGCCACGGGCATCGTTGGCGTAGCGGCCTAATGTTTTTACGGTTGGCAGCGCGTTGATCACCACATTGCGGTTGATGTACATCAAGTATCCATTGATGCCATCTTCGGCCTTCACCTCGCTCCAAGGTTGAGTGCGTCCTTTGTATTCAACCATGCGTGTGCCTTTGGCGATATTGATTTTTGTGAAAAGACCTTTGCCCGCACCAGGCAGTTGTGATTTTTTTATGTACAAGTGCTTCTCTAACAGTGGCATGTTTGCTTCTATAAATAAAATTCTTTAATTATTCCGATTGGGTTTATCAATCCGTTCAAAATCAATTTATGTCCAATGATATAGTACTTTTGCAAAAGTATCATTATCCATTCATGAAAGATTTTAAAAAGTACTACATCATAGCGGCACCACCCGATCAGGTGTATCTCGCCCTTACCAACGAAGCCACGTTTCAACTTTGGTCGGGCGACCAAGCAGAAATACAGGCTGAGCCGGGTGGGCAATTTTCGCTTTGGGATGGAAGCATCGAGGGGGAATTTTTGGAATTGGAGCCATCAAAAAAAATTGTGCAGCGTTGGTACTTTGGCGATCAGGCTGAGGATTCGGTGGTCACCATAAAGTTGCATCCACACGGTGAGGGCACCTCGGCAGAATTGCGCCACACCAACATACCCGATGCCGACTATCAGGATATTGTTGATGGATGGAACGAAACTTACTTTGGATCGCTGCAGGAATTTTATGAATAGGGAGAGCGGAAGTCAGAATTTAGAATTTAGGAGTTAGGAGGGTTTGAATTTGAGTTTGAGTTGAGAATACAAATTCTGACTTCTAAATTCTGACTTCTTTCGGATTTCATTGAAAATGGTAAAGGAAAACCAAAATGCCATTGAAGGCAGGTTTTAAATTTTTTTTGATTTCAAGAGTTACTTCCACCTCAAATTTGGTGATGCCGCGAAGGTTGGCAATGGAATGTAATCTTGCCCTCAACCGCACTTCACTGTTTACCAAAACCGGTTGATTGAACTTTAGTTTTTCGATACCATAGTTGATCATCATTTTCACGTTTCTGAATTCGGCAATCTGATCCCACAGATGGGGCACCAAAGAAAGCGTGAGGTAGCCGTGGGCAATGGTACTTTTGAACGTTGTTTCCGCTGCGCGCTCAGGATCAGTGTGGATCCATTGATGATCGAGCGTGGCATCGGCAAACAAATTGATTTGCCCTTGCGTGATCGTGAGGTACTCCGATACACCGAGTTCCTTTCCACGATAGGTTTCAAATTCTTCATAACTGTTGATCACCAAGGCAGCCATAGAGTGCTATTTTATTTTGAACTTTGCACAAGGTAGAGAAAATCGTCAATCAAAAAACCTGATATAGAAATGCATGTTAAAAGTTTGGTGTGCGGCCCTCCTGAAAAAGTAGAGGTTGAGGAGCCACCGGTAAAAAGCAAACCACGTGTGGAAGGGGAAGTGAGTGCCTCTGTGAAAACACAAAACGATTCGCATGTATATGTCCACTGCTATTTTGATAGTCCTTTGGATGGAATGCTCATCCGCATTTGGAAAACAACGTTCTTGATTGATCGCCAATCGGGTTCGCGTTCTGCGCTGGTCCATGCCGAAAATATTTCTTACGCCCCCCAATGGACAATAGTGCCAACGAAAACAACTTTCTCATTCCTGCTCATTTTTTCTGCCTTGCCAAAAGCTTGCACTGTGTTCGATCTGTTGGAAGACATACCGCAGTCGGGAGGTTTTTTTGTGCCGGGTATTGTTAGAAATCCATTGGATGTATATCATGTGGATATTTAGGAGATAGGAGTTAGTAGATAGAAGTCAGGGGTCAGAATGTTTGAAGACAGAAGTTCGCAATGCATTTGTATTACCTTCTATCTTTGCGTGTGAGCTATCCCGTTTTAGAAATCATCCCTGCCCTAAAGCAAGCACTTCTCAAAAACTCAGTTGTGATATTGCAAGCTCCACCTGGTGCCGGAAAAAGTACCGTGCTGCCTTTGCAATTGTTGGATGAACCCTGGCTGAAAAACAAAAAGATGATCATGCTGGAGCCGAGACGGTTGGCCGCAAGGTCGGTGGCTTTGCGCATGGCCGAAGAACTTGATCAGCAGGCGGGCGATACCGTTGGCTATCGGGTTCGCTTCGAAAGTGTGGTGGGCAAAAACACGCGCATTGAAGTTGTGACCGAGGGGATTCTCACCCGCATGATCCAAACAGACAATTCTTTGGAGGATGTTGGGCTGGTGATCTTCGATGAATTTCACGAACGCAGCCTCCAAGCCGATCTCGCACTTGCCTTGTGCTATCAAGCGCAACAAGTTTTACGGAGCGACCTTTGCATCCTCATCATGTCGGCAACATTGGATGGCGAAAAAATTTCTTCGATCTTCAATCGTGCGCCCATCATCACCAGCACCGGTAAGCAATTCCCAGTCGTGTTCCAATACATCCCATCCGAAAAAGATGTTCACATTTCGGTGGCCACTGCTCGCGTAATCAGAAAAGCATTGCGCGAACAGACAGGAGACATGCTTGTATTTCTTCCCGGTGCTGGCGAAATACAACGTGTGCAAACTTTATTGGAAACAGAAAATTCTTCAGCCTTAGTGGTGCCTTTGTATGGCGATCTTCCTTTTAAAAAACAACAGGAAGCAATCCTCCCTCATCCGCAAGGCATGCGCAAAATTGTGCTGGCCACATCCATTGCCGAAACATCGCTTACCATTGAAGGAATTACTACGGTTGTGGATTCGGGCTCTGCGCGTGTGCCGCGATTTGATCCACGCAGCGGGCTCACCCGATTGGAAACTGTGCGCGTGACCAAAGACGCTGCCGATCAGCGTGCCGGACGTGCGGGAAGATTAGGGCCCGGAGTTTGTTATCGGTTGTGGTCCGAGGCAACACATCATTTGCTGCAACCATCACGGCAGCCGGAAATCATGGAGGCCGATCTTGCATCACTTATTTTGGAACTAGCCAATTGGGGAATACAAAATCTGAATGAACTTACGTGGATCACATCTCCACCAGAAGGAGCCGTAAAACAAGCCCGCGAATTATTGCACACCCTCGAAGCGTTGGAAAACAATAAGATCACAGCAAGAGGAAAAGAAATGTTAAAATTGCCAACACATCCACGCATAGCACACATGCTGCTCTCTCCCCTCACCCTTCGGGGTGAGGTTACCCTCGCTACCGACATTGCTGCGATTATCGAAGAGCGCGACCTGTTGCCAAAAGAAGCAGGTGCCGATTTAAGTTTGCGTGTGGAAGTGTTAAGGAAATGGCGAAGCGGAGAACGCATTTCTGCCGACCGCAATGTGCTTGAGCGGATTGAACGGATGGCTGCTTCCTGGCGAAAGATTTTCAAACTTAACGTTGACAACTCCAATCCGATCGATGCAGAAGTTGGTAAGTTAGTAGCAGAAGCATATCCTGAGCGGATAGCACGACAACAGGATAAACAAAGCGTTCGCTACAAACTTGCCAATGGAAGAATGGTGCGCTTGCCCGATCACGATCCGCTGTTGCGCGAAACCTGGTTGGCCGTGGCACAGTTAGATGCCGGCCATGGCGAAGGCAAAATATTTTTGGCAGCACCCATACGTGAAGATGATCTGTTGCACCGCGCAAAAGAAAATGAAGTAGTTAAATGGGATACGGAACGGGGCATGATTGTGGCCAATCTTGAAAAGCGCATTGGCAATGTGGTGCTCTCCAGCAAACCACTTTCCAAAATTCCGGATGAGCTGCGGATAAAAATTTTATGCGAGGCTGTGCAAACGGAAGGTTTGAAATTATTGGGATGGGATGATGCCCAGCGCGAGTGGCAGGCGCGTGTATCAAGTCTGCGCACGTGGAGGCACAATGAAGGGTGGCCCGATGTAAGCGATGAGAATTTGTTGAAGACAACCGAAGTCTGGCTCGCTCCTTATCTCACAACCACTTTCAGGAAAAGTGATTTTCAGAAACTCGATCTTCCCCAGATTTTAACTGCTATCATTCCCTGGGAACTAAACACCAAACTCGACAAACTTGCCCCTGCCCGCATACAAGTGCCCAGCGGATCGTTCATCAAGCTCAATTATTTCAAAGATGGTGCTCCACCAACCATAGAGGTGCGTTTGCAGGAAATGTTTGGGCTGCTCGAAACACCCGCCATCAACGAAGGCCGCACAAAAATACTGTTGCACTTGCTCTCGCCCGGCTACAAACCTGTGCAGGTAACGCAGGATCTCAAAAGTTTTTGGCAAACCATCTACCACGAAGTGCGAAAGGAGTTGCGCATGCGCTACCCAAGACATCACTGGCCCGAAGATCCGTGGACGGCCGAGGCGGTGAGGGGGGCCAAGCGGAGAATAACGAAGCACGAATGACCAATAAGGAATGAATTGCAGAAGTTTGAAGGCTGAGAATATGCAGAAGTACGATTTACGAATGTTGTATGTTGAAGTTTGAAGACGGAATAGCGAAGGGGATTAAATCAATAATTGGTACAAATAACCTGACCGGTTTTGGTGGCCATGATGTGCAGCACGGGGTCTGTGGCACTAAATGATTTTGTAATACCTGTTTCAAAATTTTCCTTTATGCCAATCAGGTTTATGGAGTTGTCGCCAACGCGCACAAGTTTAGTGAGGTAAAAAGAAAAAGGAACAGCTATGGGCATCGGGCTTAGTTCACCCCTCTCACCTACCTTCAAAAGAAACGGATTGCTCTCCTGCGCATTTACTTTCGTCCGCACTTCGTTGCCACGGCTATCGTTGATGGTCATGAAATTTCCTGCCAGCAGCAATCCATCGCTCACGGATGTCACTTGCACCAGAGTTCCTGTAATTGGAACAACCTTCTTCCACATCACATCCTTAAGAACATTTACGCACAAGAGGGTCAAATCTTCCTTCACAATAAAGTTTTGATTTATCTCATTGCCCTTCAGCACAAAAACAAAAGCATTGAGTTTTTCCTGATATTGTATGAAGCGGGGATACGCATTATCGGATAGAGTAAATTTTACTTTGGCCTCGCCCTTATCGTTAAGATAAATAAAGGTGTTGATTTTATTTCCGTTGGTAAGATGCTCGGACCGGATGAGGAAAGCCATGCCCTCAGGAGTAACTACTGCCGGGCCTAAAACCTGGTTGGCATCGGCTGTGGCAGAGGTTGAATCAATTTTGGGATTGAATGAATTTAACCATGCCACTCTTCCATCGGGCAACACACGGGCGACAAAAACGATTGTGCTATTTACTTTTTTGTCGGGCTTGTGTATGCCAGCCAGATAGGCACTGCCATCGGGGTTCTTCTGGTTGAACAGTGTGGAAAGCAATCCTTTGCTCAGGTCTTCTGGGTTCAAAAGTTTAATTCTCAATGGCACAGACCGGGCACCAAACTTCACTGCGCCTTCCTTGTTCTTTAACATCCAAC
>JANOQB010000668.1:0-6126 GCA_031422215.1 Cytophagales bacterium
CTTCAATTCTTCCGCAGGATAAAATTTATCTACGGATGATTTGAAAGTGCCGCCTGCCTGTCCGGCAGGCAGGTCTGCTTTGCATTGCACATACACCAAGCCTTTCGCACCGATCTGCGGCCTCTTTACATACTCAGTAAGTTCGTCCAATTGCTTGCGGGTATATTCCGCACAGCCTTTTGCGCAAATGCCCACCACTAATTCGGCAGTATCAAAAACCTGAAAACCTCTTCCTCTAACCAGGTCTTCTTCACCCCTCTCCTCTGGAGAGGGGCCGGGCCTGCCTGCCGGATAGGCTGGGGTGAGGTTCACAAACTTCATCTCAAATCGTGTGTCGGGCTTATCCGATCCGTAATATTTCATGGCATCGTTGTAGGTAATATGCGGCACCGAAGGCATATCAATCCCCTTCACATTTTTGAAAAGATGGCGCACCAATCCTTCAAAGGTGGATAGGATATCTTCTTGCGTGATGAAGGCCATCTCACAGTCTATCTGTGTAAACTCCGGCTGGCGGTCGGCACGCAAGTCTTCATCGCGAAAGCATTTCACGATCTGATAGTAGCGGTCGAAGCCCGACACCATCAACAGTTGTTTGAAGGTTTGTGGTGATTGGGGCAACGCATAAAATTCTCCCGGGTTCATGCGCGAGGGCACCACAAAATCGCGCGCACCTTCGGGCGTGGATTTGATGAGCACGGGGGTTTCCACTTCAATAAAATTCAAACTATCCAAATAGAGGCGCGTTTGCTGTGCCATTTTGTGACGTAGCATGAGGCTTTCGCGCACGGTGTTTCTGCGCAGGTCGAGATAGCGGTATTTCATCCGCACGTCATCGCCACCATCGGTGTTATCCTCAATGGTAAAGGGTGGTACTTTGCTCGGGTTGAGAACTTCAATCGCGCTTACGCGGATCTCGATGTCGCCCGTGGGCATCTTATCATTTTTGGAAAGACGCTCCACCACCGTGCCTTTTACTTTCAGCACATACTCGCGGCCCGATTGGCGGGCAGTCTTTAACAAAGCCGCATCGGTCTTGCCTTCTTCTAAAAACAGTTGAGTGATGCCGTAGCGGTCGCGCAGGTCCAACCACAGCAGGCTGCCTTTGTCGCGCTGGCGTTGCACCCAGCCGGTGAGTGTTACTTCTTTATTTACATCGCTTAGGCGCAGTTCACCGCACGTATGAGTCCGTAGCATATTAAAATCATTAAATTTGGGTGTGCAAATTACTAACTGATGTTGCGCAAAACAAAGGAACCTGTCAGTTTGAGGCTCTCGAAAACTGATTACACTAAGTTAAATCGCCTTCGAGTGCCTCAGGCTGACACCACTTTATAAGTTTTGCGTAAAATCAGTTACTAAAGGTTGTACAGTATATATTAACCTTCCACTCAATTTCGTTCTTACCGCATTATGAAAAAATTCCTGCTACCGTTTGCTATTGTTGGGCTTTGTGCTTTTTCACCTTCCAAATTGGTGAAGACCAAAATTTCTGAAGGCATTTATATTTCACTTCCGCCCGAACTGAAACCGATGAGCACGGATGACATGTCTCAACGCTATCCTTCGGTGCGCGCGCCTCTTGCGGCCTATACCGATGCTAACCGCACGTTGGATTTCAGCATGAACATTTCGGCCACCCAATGGCCCGATGGCAACCTTGAGATTGCTTCTAAATTTTTTAAATCGAGCATAACCAATTTGTTCGACAGGGTGGATTTTATCAACGAGGGCATTCACACCGTACACAAAAAGAAATACATTTTTTTTGAATTTGAATCCCGTGTAAACGGAAACAGGATGACACTGGGCGAACAGCAGCCGGTGTTTCGCTATACCTATATCCAATATTTGGTGGAGCCTGGCCGCACATTGGTGATTTCATTCAATTGCCCCAAAGCTGCCCGCGAAGACTGGCAGGAAAATGTGAGGGAGATGATGAAGAGTGTGAAGGTGAAGTAGTAAAAGTAGTAGGCAGTTGGCAGTCGCCAGTAGGCAGGATTGCACTTGAAAATCAGTGGCTGTAAGAGAATGAACCTAGTGTCAGGTATCGTCTCCCGTTTTCGGGGACGATACCTTTTAATGATTACCACCGATACGTGAAGATGATGCCTCAGGAAAATAAAAGAATGAACCTAAAACAAAAGTTTATGAATAAGCTTTCTGTGATCCTGAAAACGGTTTTTGTTATGGTGATTTCCCTTGCCGCTATGGTGTTTTATGAATCCTGTTGCGGAGCACCCGATTTTTTATACTATGACATAGAATCCATGGAAGTGCAGGTTGAAAATAATCAGATTGCCCCCAACGATACATTGAAAATGTTTATGACCAACCAAAAATACAAGTTTCTGAATTTTGTTGCTTCACCGTTTTCAAGTTCTTATGCTTTATCATGCGAATTTGATGGAGAAGGTGGCCCTAAATACAAATACACCGAATTCAAAATCACCAGCGATAAAGCCGTGGATGACTTGCACCCGGCTGGAACTAATTTGAATGACTTGTTTTTACTGTTGCCTTATCAACAAAAAGCCTTACCTCTTTCCCAGGTTGCTAATTTGGATTCAGTCGCTCAAATGATTGCCAATAGGGCTTCTGAATTTGGTATGGCGAAAAAGCCAACGGCAAACAGCGAATTGGAGTTCCTGATTTATTTTAAGAATTCAAACAACCGGGAGATCACCGTAAAGACTTCTTTGATCCGATGGAATTAGATTTAGTGAGCATCGTCCCACGAGGCGTGGAGACGATGCATGAAAGTAAGTAAGGTTTGAAGTTTTCCAAAGCATTTTAAATCACAGGGATTCAAAGGGTACCTCAAAGTATTTCAAAGCCCACTCCAACATAAACCGCACACGGTTTGGTGTAATTCTGTAAACAATCAGCTCAGGATTATCAATTGATCCCAGGTAGTGTTGTAACAACCGGTTTGATTTCCAAATATCTTCGAGTAGCATTCTATCTGCTACAACAGTTGCTTCGCCCGTAATGCGCACTTGGTTGTGGTCTTCGTCCAAATAGCCAAGTTCAACTTTAGGATTTTTCTCGATCTCAGAGGTCTTGCCATAACTTTTCAAATTGGCCACATAAACTGTAAATCCCTCTGTGCGCACAGGCGATACGGGTCGCACACGTGGTTGATCGCCATCCATCGTAGCGAGCAAAGGAAATTTTACTTTTTTTACCAATGCCATAGCCAACTGGGGAACTTCATCGGGATTGATTTGCTTGGGAGTCGGTTTACTCATAGTTGTGAATATTTAATCCAATAAAGAGAAATGAAAAATCAAATCCAATATTTCATTTATCTTGATAGCTTTAAAAACTTTTATATGCCATAAACGATGCGCCTCGTTTTATTATTTCTTGCCCTTGTGGTTGTGGTGCTCATTCCATTTTTCATTTGGGGCGACACGTTGATGGCCTTTTTCTCATCGGAGCAATCCGTAAAATGGTTGAGCGCGTATGGCCAATGGGCGTGGGCAATTGCCATTGCTTTATTGATGGCCGATTTATTCTTACCACTCCCGGCCACCGTTATCATGTCGGCACTGGGGTATATTTATGGGCCGCTCGTTGGCGGATTGATCAGCGCGGCTGGCTCTTTTATTTCTGGGGCATTGGCCTATTGGCTCTGCCGCATGCTTGGCGAAAATGCAGCAATCTGGTTGCTGGGCAAAAAGGGATACAAGCAAGGAAAAAAAATATCGTCAGGCGTGGGTGGTTGGGTTGTTGCCCTTTCACGGTGGCTCCCCGTTTTTCCAGAAGTGGTTGCCTGCATGGCGGGCCTCATGCGCATGCCCGCGAAATATTTCTATCTCGCATTGGCAAGCGGTTCGGTGCCCCTTGGTTTTATTTACGCGATAGTCGGAAGCTATGGGGTTTCCAACCCGATGTTAGCCATCGGGCTCAGTGCTGGCCTTCCTCCGTTGATTTGGTTTATTACAAGTCGTATTTTGAATGCGATGCTCAAAGTTAAAGGGTAAACGACTTCAAGTAATGCTGATTTGTAGGTTAACGCAGTGAATTGTCCGGTGGGATTAAATTTTAGTGAGCATCGTCCCACGAGGCGTGGAGACGATGCTTGAAAGTAATCACGATAAAAATCGATTCGATCCAATGGAATTAAATTCAAGCTGGAAATCACCCGTAATAATACCGCCTACTGCCTACTGCATTCTACCTACTTCTAATTTTTAGTACCAACCCATGGAACTCTACACCCCTGAAAATTTTATGCGCGAGGCTTTAAAAGAAGCACGCAAGGCATTGGAGCTTGGCGAAGTGCCAGTAGGGGCAGTAGTGGTTTGCAAAAACAAGATCATAGGAAGGGCGCATAATCAAACAGAGCAACTCCACGATGCCACTGCCCATGCCGAGATGCTGGCCATAACGGCAGCATCTAGTTATCTCGGTTCAAAATATTTAGACGAATGTACGTTGTATGTAACCCTCGAACCTTGTGTGATGTGTGCCGGTGCGTTGCATTGGGCGCAACTTCAAAAACTTGTTTATGGTGCCGATGATTTGCAGCGTGGTTACTCGTTGGCAGGAAGTGCGCTGCTTCATCCACGCACCGAAGTTTTGAAAGGAATGGGAGGGGTGGAAAGCAAAGAGTTACTCTCCCAATTTTTTAAGAAACTGAGGGAGTAACTCTTTCTGATGCTTATTGAAATCAATTTTTGGCCTTCTTGGCTTTGGCAGTTTTGTCTTCTACTTTTTTGCCGTTTTTGTGTTCGCCCAACAGAATTACATCTTTGGTCATTTCATATTGTTTAGCTGCCTGCATCATTGCCTGCTGGCTATCGCGAATTAAAATAGTGCCTGTTCTTGCGCCTTTGTTGCGCACTTCAAGCCAGAATCCGTCTTTTTTCTTTTTTGGTAGTACAGGAGGTCTTCCCATGATTGTTTTTGTTTAAATGGTTTTTCGGTCTTTTAAGAACCAAAGAAATAAACCGATGAGTGGGTATTTTGGTTCAAGCCGCGCAAAGATACCAAATGTGGCCAATAATTTATGGTTTTAGGTAGGATGGTAATTCTACTCCAACTTTTAAGGCAGGGTCTGGTATGGTCGGTTTCCTTTCAAGAACAAGTGGCTGCACACCCGCCCAAACATCCAACGAATAATCTTCCTCATCATCTTTGGGTGGGCCCGTGCGCACTTTGGCCGAGGCTTCTTTTATTTCGAAAGACAGCAGCATGGTTGCCTTCCATTCCCCGGCTGTTGGCTTGCGCACATCGGCCCATCGGCCAGGGCACATTTTTTCGGTGAACACTTCCAGTGCTTTGTAAAGTTCGTCCGGATCGGTAACCAATTGTGGCTCGCTGAAAATTACAACAGACCGATAGTTGACCGAGTGATGAAAGGCTGAACGTGCCAGCACCAAGCCGTCAATTAATGTGGCACTGATGCAAGCAGGCAATTTTTTTGTTTGAAGCTCGCGTATGTAGTGGCTGCCCACCGATCCGTGTATATAAAGTTTGTCGCCCATCCGGCAAAAGCCAGTCGGTATTTGAAACGGTTGGTTGTCAACCACAAATGCAACTGTGCAAACAAGGGCTTCATCCAATATCTTGTAGATTTCATCCTTATCATAAACCCCTCGCTTGGGCAACCGGGTGATTTCTGTTTTTGGGGTGATCGGAAATGTGCTCATCGTATTTTTTATTTTGGGATTTTATAAACCCATCCAAATTCATCAGCCTCGTGGCCAAGGCGGATGTCTTCCAATTTTTTCTTTAGTCGGAGTTGAACACTGCCATTGGTCGGAACAGGCAACGCATAATCATTTCCTGAAATATTGATGATGGCAATAGTGGATACAACCGCGGCCGTGCCTACACCAAAGGCTTCGGTAAGAGTTCCTTTTTCAAAGCCGTCTTTGATTTCTGCCACGCTTACTTTACGTTCTTCCACAGCAATACCGATTTTTCCTGCGAGGGCAAGGAGAGAATGGCGAGTAATGCCATCGAGTATGGCAGAGTTGAGTTGCGGGGTTACCAACTTTCCATTCAGCACAAACATCACGTTCATGGCTCCCGATTCGTCAATGTATTTATGGTCGCGGGCATCGGTCCATAGCACTTGATCAAACCCTTGCTCTTTGGCCAATTGGGCTGGAT
>JANOQB010000669.1:0-4829 GCA_031422215.1 Cytophagales bacterium
AGAAAAATTACCAATGGTAATATATCGCTCACCGCCTGTTGCTATATAGGTAAAACCAAAGCGTGTCCAGTATCCTGTATTGTGGTTATAGATTGTGTGGTTTATGCGTTGATAGGTAGCCTTGGCGGGAAACACGCCATCTTCTTTAGTTAGATGCGATGAATCAGAAACAAGAAACCCGATGCGGTCGATACTGTATTTTGAATTGGACGAGAGCTTGAAATAAAACTCGATCAGATACTTCACTCCCTCCTCCATGGGTTTTGTAAATTCACTTTGCAGATATTCCCGATATGGTTTTTCCTTTGCATGTACAAAAGCATAAATGCCGGCATAGCCCGATCCGGAATAGGCTTTTGATTTTCCTGCCCAGTTGGTGGGCACACCAGCTTCGCCAAGGCTGCACGTGTTAAATAAATCGGGGGTGCCTGAAGTGGGCGATGTCCAGCCGGGAGCTACTTCACTTTTTCTTGAATAATTATAAGAGCCCGGACATTTGTAGAATTGCTCGAAGCTGCCATTGAGCAATAAATTTTGCGAATGTAGCAGAGAGGTCATGCACCCAAACAAGAGCAGTATCGCAGCCTTAAAAGTGTATCGTCTCCGGGGCGGAAGACGATACTTGGCTCTAGGCATCGCAGCCCTCATAGTCTATTTATAATAGGTGACTTCTACGCGGAAACGTTGGTCAATGGCACCGAGGCGGTCGTAAGCAGATTTTGAAATTTTTATTACCACATTCGTATTGATGCCTGTATCGGGCAATGGGCCGGCCACGCGCACAAACACTTCGCGGTTGTTCAACTCGTTCCTTACTTTTAATATAGTGCCCACCTTCGCGGTGCGGTGCAGTGCAAGATATTTGCGGTTGCCCTCCGTGCCCTCGATCAGTTCAGCAAGGCCACCTTCTTTCACTTCATCAGAGCCAATAACCCTTTCAGAAATTTTTATGGTAGTCTCCTTTATTACAGGGTTCACAACAACTTCTTTCGTGATAGGTTCCACAGGCTCTTTTATTTCAACAATTTTATTTTGATCATTTTTTACCTCCGTGCTGTTGTTCATTGGCTGCGTAACAAATAAAGTCTGGCCAATTTTCAATTCACTTCCCTTGATACCGTTCCATTGCATCAATTGCAACACCGCGATCCCGTACAGGTTGGCTATTGAATACAGCGATTCTTTCGCAGCCACGGTGTGAACGCCATTCAACGATTTCACGGTTGGCAATTTATTTTCTGTACTCAGTCCTGATTTTTTTTTGATGATCAATTCCTGCCCGCTCGAAAGCGTGTTCTCCTTTAAGTTGTTCCACGATTTTATATCGTCCACGGCTACGTCATAAAGCCTTGAAATTGAAAAGAGTGTTTCCCCGACAGCCACTTTGTGTATGCGGTTGCCGCTTGGTTGCGCCTGTTGGTTTTTTGCTTTCGGCACATAGGGCACTTTCAAAATCTGACCCGTAGCGAGGCCACCATCGGAAGTCGGATTAAACTCAAGGATGGCCGTGATCGCCACACCGTACCTCCGCGATATGGAATAGAGCGTTTCCTTGGCATCTATCTGGTGGATGATAAACAATTTTCCGTTGATGGTTTCAAGGCGAAGGGAATCAAACGGTGGCCCAAAATCATTATAAAAAATTGGCGGCATGGCGAAACGCCACCGGGCTATCCCTGCCTGCGCTGTCGCTTCGGCAGGCAGGCGTTCCAAGTCCCACGCGAGGCGCGTGAGACTTTCCACTTCTATCCCTTGCCGGGTGCTGTCAACATTACAAATGTGCCGTTCTCCTGTATCAGTCCAGGAGACAAGAGTTAAAAAAATTATTTTGATCATAGTTTAAACAATGCGAAAAGTTACCAATTCTATTTTGTTCTTCACAAAAAATAAATAACCGGAGGCAATAAAAAATGTGTTTACGCCAATTCCCTTCAAATTCGTGCCGATTTTTTCTTCATATACGCAATCACCAACCTCATTAAATATTGCCAGATAGTTTGCCAACGCATCTCCACTATAATAGGAGATAAAAATAAGGCCTTCCCACTCAAGATATTCAGCCCCCAAGCGCGGCATAGTTTTTCTTTTTGTTTGAACGAAATTTTTTACGGTTTCGAAATCTGGCTCGCCATCCAGATACTGAAACGGATGGATCGCTTTGTTGGTATGTGCCCATGTTTCCACGGGTTGATCTTTCAGGATTTTCCCATCTTCAAGCGAAAGAAAGTGCAGGGAAGTTTTGTCGGGGTTTTCCATGCTTTCAAAAACTTTCAACACGGCATAGCCGTGCTCCACGGCAACTAAGTTCACCCACCATTTTTCTGGCAGCGCCACATCGCGCCATAAAAAATTTTGGTTCACAAAATCAAAGCCCGAAAACGCAACCCATCTTTGCTCCTCATTACGTTGTTCTATCACAATTATGGGCTTTTGGGCATGCGGAATTAAATTCCAGACCGGGGCAGGCAGCAGGATGGAAAAAGGTTTGAAATGTTTTTCGGGCAAGACTTAGTATTTTTATACAAAAATAAGACAAACCCATGCGAAAACTATTTTTCATCACGTGCCTGATCGGCCTGCTGCCCATTTTGCTAAATGCCCAAAACGAAAAAAAGAAAGTTATGGTGATGGACATCAAAGCGGAGATTGATCCGCGCATGAGCCGATATGTGAAACTTGCGCTGGCCCATGCCGAAAATACCAAAGCAGATTACATAATCATTGACATGGATACCTTTGGTGGAGCGCTGAACGATGCGAAAGAAATTGTGGACATGCTGATGGACGAAAAAAAACCGGTGTGGGTATTTATCAATGCCGATGCTGCCTCGGCAGGTGCATTGATCTCCATTGCCTGCGATAGTATTTACATGTCGCCCGGTGCCACCATTGGAGCGGCCACCGTGGTGGATGGATCGGGTGCTGCGGCCCCCGACAAATACCAATCGTATATGCGCTCGATCATGCGCAGCACAGCCGAAGAAAACGGACGCGACCCTCGCATTGCCGAAGGAATGGTGGATGAAAACGTGGTGATCGATAGTTTGAAACAAGTAGGCAAGGTGATCACCTTCACCACCAAAGAGGCGATTGAAAATGGTTATTGCGAAGCAAAGGTTGAATCCATAGAAGAAATATTGAAACGCAACAAGGTGGACTCTTACGAGATTGAAACATTTGCGCTGGGCGCCACAGAAAAAATCATTGCCATTTTTTTAAATCCGTTCATCAGTGGCATTTTGATTTTGGTGATCATCGCTGGCATTTATTTTGAACTGCAAACGCCCGGCATTGGCTTTGCCCTGTTTGCCGCCATCACCGCGCTGGTGCTTTACTTGGTGCCCTACTACCTGAACGGGCTGGCGGACTATTGGGAGATCATCGCACTCTTTGTCGGGGTCATCCTGATCATAGTAGAAATATTTGTGCTTCCTGGCTTTGGAGTGGCGGGCGTGGCGGGCATCTCGCTCACGTTGGTGTCGCTGGTGCTGATCATGTTAAACAACGACTTCTTCAATTTTGAATTTGTTCCTCTCGGTGATATTATCGTGGCCACGTTTGCCACGCTGGGCGGCATTGTGGGTGGTGCGGTGCTCTTGTTTTTTGGCGGGGCCAAGTTGAGTGAATCCACAGCGTTTCAAAAATTTACCCTAACCGACACACAGCAAAAATCGGAAGGGTTTACCGTAAATACGTTTAGCGATACCCTTATCGGGAAACAAGGAACTGCCTACACCGTGTTGCGGCCAGGTGGAAAAGTGATTATTGAAGATCAGATTTATGATGCATTCACCCGTGGGGATTATGTGGAGAAGGGGGACGGGATTGAGGTGATCGGCAATGAGGGGATCACCTTGAAGGTAAAGAAAACAGGATGAACATTTTGGGGATAATTCCTGCACGCTATGCCTCCACGCGGTTTCCCGCCAAGCCCTTAGCAAACCTGGGCGGCATGTCGATGATCAGGCGCGTGTATGAGCAGGCGAAGAAAAGCAAATCGTTGTTGAAGGTAATCGTGGCCACCGACCACCAAGAGATTTTTGATCATGTGACTTCTTTTGGCGGAGACGTGTGCATGACATCGGCCCACCATGCCAGTGGCACCGACCGTTGCTTTGAAGTATTGTCGAAAGCAAAAACCAAATTTGATTATGTAGTCAACATACAAGGCGATGAACCTTTTATTGAGCCGGCACAAATCGACTTGCTGGCTTCGCTGCTGGATGGACAAACTGAGCTTGGCACATTGATAAAAAAAATCGGCTCCGTGGAGCAGTTGTTCAACCCCAACGTGGTGAAAGTGGTGTGCAATAAAAATCACCAAGCACTTTATTTTAGCAGGTCGGTGGTTCCTTACTTTAGAAATCAAGAACAAGCCGAGTGGGTAACGCACCACACCTATTACAAACACATTGGCATGTATGGCTATCGCAGCGATGTGCTGGAAAAAATCTGTTCGTTAAAAGTTTCTGGGTTGGAACGGGCCGAATCGCTGGAGCAATTGCGTTGGCTTGAAAGCGGTTTTAAAATCAGGGTGAAAGAAACATCGATTGAAACCATTGGCATCGACACACCGGAGGATTTGCAAACCGCCATTCGGCAACTCAGTGGCAAACCATGAACAGCATTCCGGAAGTTGATCACACCAGAGAAGCCACGTTGAAATTCTTTCTTGACTACACAGAAAGAAATCAGGACTTGTTGAGGGGAAGAAAAGTATGCGACCTATCGGCAGGAAGAGGATACATCGCATACCTATTTGAAAATGCGGGTGCTGCAGTACATGCTGGACGAGGATGAGTTCCTGTCGCCGTTCGGCGTCCGCTTTG
>JANOQB010000670.1:0-11284 GCA_031422215.1 Cytophagales bacterium
GTTTTTTCGATCTCTTCGAACGTGAATTGCTTTTTGTCGGAGAAATGGGAAAACAAAAACCGCGTGACGGGAATGCCGGCTTCTTTCAGCAATTTTTTCGCCACCAACTTGTTTATGGATATGGCCGAGCCTTCCACACCGCTTCCAATCATGGGTATGCTCATGGCTTTTAGCAAGCCTTGTATGCTGCCGTCCTCACCATCGGTGCCGTGCAAAACGGGAAAAACAATGTCAGGAATAAACGAAGATCCATCCTTGGAAAAAAATTGTGGCTTGGCCGGGTTGAGCGCAAGCGTGAGCGCTTGGCCCGATTCAATTTCTTTGCTTACCGATTCTGTTTTGTACCAGACTCCTTGCGTGGAGATTCCGATGAGGATGGGATCAAAGAGCTCACGGTCTAAATATTGGTGGATGTTCCTGGCCGAGTTGATGGAAACCCCGTGCTCTACCGAGCGGCCTCCGTACAGTATGGCAATTTTCTTTTTGGTCATGCGTGTAATTCAACCTCAAATATGCCCATGATTTTGCGGATTTCAATAAAGCCAAATCATTAATTTGATCTATCATTATCAACAGCGCAAAATGAAGATTTGAAATGAGTTAGGCAGGCGACCAACTCTAACGTGTCACATGAAGCCTCTCCTCAATGCCCCAAATAAACCCTCACCGCCTTCACCGTATCGCCATACTGCACTTTTACAATATAGATGTCATTGGTCTGCTGGCCCATGTCAAAGTAAAAAGTTTGGTTGAGAGTTTCGGGCAATGTGTTGCTCAACAACAGTTGGCCGATGGAATTGTAAATACGAAGTTCAACGGGTTGGCGTTCGGCAAGATTGAAGGTGATGCGCAAATCATTTCCGTTTCCATACACCGAAAAACTTTCTTCAATGCTTAGCGGTTCTTCATTGTCGTCTATAAAAAATTCTATGTTGTCTAAGTAAAGGTTGTTGCCATTGCCCGTGGTGGCAACAAAAGCAATCCGCACATCCGATTTGCCTGCGAGCGTATTGAGGTTGATATACTCCTTGCGCCAATCGGCAGTGTCGGTGGGTGTCCATGCTGTTTCTGAATCGACAGTGGCCAAGGAAAATCCTGATTTTGAATATAAGCCAGATTTAAAAGTTGCCCCGCAATCTTCGGAATACAAAATTTTTAGCTGCTCACTTCCTGTAGAATTATTCGCATAACTCACATCAAAAAATAAACTTGCTTCAAAGGCTTTGGAAAAATCCATCACCGGGCTTACTAACCACGACTCTTCTCCTGTGTTCGCATTTTGAAACGCGGTGAAGGCCACCGATGTTCCGTTGTTGGTGCTGGCCGCTGTCCACTTCTCTTGCTGCCCCTGGCTAATGATCGACCAATCGGGGAAAGCGTTTTCAAAATTTTGGCGAAGTGGAATTAAGTCGGAAGCCGAATTGATCAACCTTGTAACGGCCAACGAATTATTGGTGGTGTTGGCATCCGCTCCACCATTTGGGTTGGTAAGGAAAAATGAAATAGTATTTAGTCCGGCTTTAAGTGTAACCGGATTTAAAGAAAAAACTTGTTCCGCACCAGCCGACATATTGATCCCTGAAAAGGTTTGATTGATCGTTTGACTGTTTACAACACTTTGCACCTGAAAACTGGTGATGGTGGTAGTGCCCATGTTTTTTGCGCGCACCGTTAGTGTTGAAGTAAGATTGCAACTAACCGGGGAAGGACTTTCGAGTGAGCGTATGGCCAGGTCGGTGAACCGGTCGGTGGACACAACAATGTTATCCAAGAATTGATTGTTGCCATACGCATTGATCCCTTCAAAGGCTATTTGGATTTTCTTTCCAAGATATTGATCCAAAGAAATGATTTCTGTTTTCCATTGTGAGGCTGTGGGTGAAAAGTCAGAACCAGAACTGGTCAACGTGGTGGCAAGGTCTAATCCGCTTTTGTCGAATAGTATTCCTGGTGAATTTTTAAAATCACATATCGGAGACACCAGCACCCGAAGCCTTTCTTCAAAGCCCGCTCCATAATATTCATAAGCGTGGTCGAATTTTAAATACGCAAACGTAACATTGGTTAGGTCAAGCACAGGCGTAGTCACCTGATCGATCGCTCCCAGGTTACTGTAATCAAACGAGTTCAGCCGCAAGGCATTGCCATTGCTTTGGGTGGGATAGATTGACCATGTGATCAAGTTGTCGGGATTGTGCACCTTCCAAGTCGCAGGCAGTGAAGTAAAGTTTTCTGAAATTGGAATGCCCGTGAGCGGTGGGATGGTGGTGGTTACTGATGCTGTGTTGTTGAACGCCCTGCCATCGGCACTTCCGTTTACCAGAAGGATTTCAAAATCAAATTTTAGATTGCTTGTGTTGAACAGCGTGGGCGCGAATTGTATTGTTACAAACTGAAGGTTGGCAAGGCTTATCGAAAAATCGCTGGTGGCAACTATTGCGTTGTTCACTTTTAACTGTACCCGTACCGAAGTCATATTGCTCGTTCCCAAGTTTTGTATTTGAATGGATGGTGCAATGGCATCGCCACACGATGATGTTCCGGGTGAAATTATTTTTTCGATGGATGCATCAAACGCTACGGGCAATGGATCGAACGCCCCTGTGGCGTTGAGGAGCGACACCCTGCGCGGACTGTTTTGCATAACAATATTTACGCGGCCCACTTGCCCTTTCGAAAACAGGTTCATGCAGGCATCGTTGGTGTAGTCCATAAAGTTCATGTACATGTCATCGCTGCTACAAGTGGTTTTAGTGCCGGTTGGACATTGGTTTACATAACTTCCGGCCTGGTTGGGTGTGTCTTCCACATAGTCGGTGCCTGCGCACCCGTTTTCATCACCCCAGATATGGTGCAGCCCAAAAAAATGGCCTACTTCATGGGTCACGGTCCTGCCTTTGTTGTATTTGGTTTCGAGGTTAAATGCACCATTGTCTATCGAGCCAAAAGCCGTGTAGCTTACGGCCACTCCATCGGTAAGCCTGTCATCGGGTGAACCTTGCAGCCCGTTAAGGTTAGATACCGGAAATTGAGCGTAGCCCAAATCATTTCCATTGCTGAATTTCACTACCCAGATGTTCAAATATTTTTCAGCTGGCCAATAGCTCAAACCTTTAAAAATCCCGTTGTCATTTAAACTCCAACTTGATTGGGTTCCCTGCACGCGCCTTATGCCATCGCTGGGTGCACCGGTGGGGCTTTGTTTGGCGAGCACAAAATCAACATCAATGTTTCCAGCTAAAGGAAGAAAAGCAGTTGGGGTGAGCATTGCATCCGAATTCATACGGTGAAAATCCTTGTTCAATACATCTATCTGCGATTGTATCTGTGCCAACGAAAGATTGGTGCCTGTGCCAATGGCTTCACCGTTGTGAATGATATGTACCACAACCGGTATCACATAAGTGGCTTGCGTTTGTCCGGTGCGGTTTGCTTCCATTGGCTTGAGCAAAGATTTCTGCTTTAACCAATGTTCAAATTGTTGTTTGGTTTCTTTCTTGGGGTTTTGAAGTTTGCGCAGCTCCTCATATTTCACCGTGCTGCATCGATCTTGTGCGAATAAAATAGGGGAGAGGCTACAGAAGAAGGTTGTTAAAAAAAATCGCGGAGCAAAACTCATAGAGACGTGATTCTTATTTATCTGATGTTACGCACAAATGATATTTCATTGTTTTTTCTTAGTGAAACTTCGTGTCTTTGCCACGAAGCCACCAAGTCACTAAGAATTACAAAGTGCTTAACATCCGTTATTTATTTCTCAAACGACTTTGTCTTAGTTGAATTGTAAAAGAGTGTAATTTAAATAGCATTCAGTAAAACCTGATCACACGGCTACCAGATTCACCACTTCAATTTTTTTGATCTCGGGCACATTTCTTTTGATCGCTTCTTCCACGCCAGCCTTAAAAGTCATGGTGGACATTGGGCACGTGCCGCAAGCGCCCATGAATTCAATTTTCAAAACAAAATCGTGCGATAATTCCAGCACACGCACATTGCCCCCATCTGTTTCCAAGTAAGGGCGAATGCTGTCGAGGGCAGATTCAACTCTTTCAATCAATTCACTTTCTTTTAGTATTTGTGTACTCATTGCACGGTAAGCTCTACGCGTTTGGTCGAATCAAAGTTAGCATTTCTTATGGCAATTTGACGCGCCAGGTTTTCGGCCAGTTCTTTAAAAGCCTGGGCGGTGGGCCCCACTTTCAAAGCGACTGGCAATCCACTGTCACCGCTTTCGCGGATGGTTTGCACCAGAGGTATCTGGCCGAGCAATGGCACGTCATATTTTTCGGCCAAATTTTTTCCACCATCTTTTCCAAAAATAAAATACTTGTTGTTGGGCAGTTCATCGGGCGTAAAGTAGGCCATGTTTTCAACCACACCGAGCACAGGCACATTGATCTGAGGTTGCCTGAACATGGCGAGCCCTTTGGTGGCATCGGCAAGTGCCACTTTTTGTGGTGTGGTCACAATCACGGCCCCGGTAACGGGCACAGTTTGTACTAGGGTCAGATGAATATCACTGGTGCCTGGGGGCAGATCAATCAACAGATAATCCAAATCGCCCCACACGGTGTCGCATATAAATTGTTTTAGTGCGGAACTTGCCATCGGGCCTCGCCAAACGATGGCGCTGTCGGAAGGAGCCAGAAAGCCAATGGACATCAACTTTACTCCATAATGCTCTAAGGGAAGAATGAGATTTTTTCCATTTACCACTTTTACCTGGGGTTGTTCGCGTTCGCAATTGAACATAACTGGAATGGACGGCCCATAAATATCGGCATCTATCAAACCTACTTTGGCGCCCGCCTGGGCAAGTGCCACAGCTAAATTTGTTGTCACGGTAGATTTTCCCACACCGCCTTTTCCCGATGCAATGGCTATAATATTTTTTACTCCGGGCAGCAGTGGTGCGTTGTCGCGCAGGCTCGTTACCGAAGAGGTCATGACAATGTCGATCTTAAAATCTTGGCCTGTTACCTTGCCCACAGCTTCTTCACAGTCTTTTCTGATTTTCTCTTTTAGCGGACAGGCAGGAGTAGTCAACACAACAGTGAAGCCGACTTTTTTTTCTCCTACCACAATGTCGCGCACCATGTTTAGGGTTACCAGATCCTTCTTCAGGTCGGGGTCATTTACCGTGCGCAGGGCGGCTATAATATCTTCTTTTGAAATTGCCATAGTTATAAATCAAGCGCAAATTACAAAGGTTGTTTGAGTTTTTACGTAGGAATTTGTGGCAAGCAGAATCAGCGAGCTAAAGGTGAAATCTTCAACCCTTCCCCTCCAATTTTATGTTTCAGCTTACAGAAATGGAGGTCGAAAGTATGGTATCGCATTTTGCGATACCATCAAAGCAATCCTTAGGCGGTTACTTGCCGTATGCATTTACTGAGCATGGCGTATTGATGTTAGCCAATGTACTAAAGAGCGAACGGGCAATAATCATGAGCGTGAGGATAATAGAAATTTTTGTAAAACTCAGGGAAGTCTTGCTTACTCATAAAGACATTCTATTGAAGTTAGAGCAACTTGAAAAGACAACGCGCGACCGATGAAACGTTTTTTGGCAAAATAATAGGCATACGCGACTTGGTAACCTTCGAAGCCAACTCAGTGGCGGGATTGAAAAGGGCTTTAAAGAATCCGTTGAAGATTTTATTTCTACCTGTATCGAACTTGGAAAGGAGCCAGACAAGGAATATAAAGGAAGTTTTAAGGTATAGCTCAAACCAAAAATTCATCGATTGGCCGCGATTAAATCAGCGGCTCAGCGGATGTCATTGAATCAGTTTGTCGAAAAAGTACTTGAGATGGAACTAGCCGGAAGCACTTCTTTATAAGTTTTTCGCTGGCTCAAGTTATAACCAACTCAACACCCACTTCACAAATGGAATCAAAGGATAATTCCGGTTCACCTTACCCGTTCATAAGTCTATCAGTTTAGTAGATAATAGGCAGTATCCTTATATTTGCCCTATGCAATTGAACGAAGCCCAACATCACTTACAAAACCTTTCCACACCAGATGGATTGAAATGGATTGCCAACAATTTCAGCAAGGCAAAATTTGCTTCCTCGTTTGGCGAAGAGGATCAGATCATCACGCACCTTATTGCTTCTCAGAAATTGGCCATTAACATTTTCACCTTGGATACAGGCAGGCTTTTTCAGGAAACATACGACCTGATCGAACTCACGCGAAGAAATTACAACATACCCATCGAAGTGTTGTTCCCCGATCGCACGGAAGTGGAGGCCTTCGTTAAAACAAAAGGTATCAACGGGTTCTATGATTCTGTGGAGAACAGAAAAGAATGCTGCTCAATCCGCAAAGTGCATTCATTGAACCGGGCACTCGCTGGGGCGGATGTTTGGATTACAGGTTTGCGGAAATCCCAATCCACCAATCGGCAGCTTATGCAAAAAGTGGAATGGAGCGAAGAATATAATCTGATAAAATACAATCCTTTGTTCGATTGGACGGATGAAGATGTACGCAATTATATTGAACAGAACAAAGTGCCTGTAAATGTGTTGCACAAAAAAGGTTTTGCCAGCATTGGCTGCGCCCCATGCACGCGCGCCATTGCCCCGGGCGAAGATTTGCGAGCCGGCCGATGGTGGTGGGAGGGAACAGCAAAAGAATGTGGCCTCCACGAAACGAAAGCGGTTTCTAATCTCTCACTCAACCCTTGAAGGGTTTTTCCAACCCGACAATTTAGGTTGACACGACAAGGGTAAAATTGTTTTACCCTTCTTTTTTTTCTCCTGTAATTACAGTTAACTAAAGTATCTTTGCGGACTAAGAAACTACCCGTTGATCTCCCGCGACACCATAGAAGAAATCAGAAACCGTCTCGACATAGTGGATGTGATCAGCGATTTCCTCACCCTAAAAAAATCGGGGCAAAACTATAAAGCACTAAGCCCGTTTTCCAACGAAAAGACCCCTTCGTTTTTTGTTGTTCCCGCCAAAGGGATTTTTAAAGATTTTAGTAGCGGCAAAGGGGGCGATGCCATCACGTTTGTGATCGAGCACGAAAAGATGAGCTATGCCGAAGCCCTCCGTTACCTCGCAAAAAAGTATGGCATAGAAATTAAAGAAGACCGCCAGACGGACGAAGGCAAAGCCGAACAAAGCGAACGCGAAGGACTGTATATCCTGATGAACTTCGCCAAGGATTTTTATCGCAGGCAGCTTACCGGCAGTGAAGAAGGCATCAGCATTGGGCTTAGCTATTTTCGCGAGCGCGGGTTCAACGATCGCACCATCGAAAAATTTGAATTGGGCTATGCGCTCGATGGGTGGGAAAATTTCACCAAAGAGGCAATTGCAAAAGGTTATAACAAAGAATTGCTGGAAAAAACCGGCCTTGTTGTAAAGAAGGATGATGGCAGCACCTACGACCGCTTTCGCGGAAGAGTGATATTTCCTGTTCACAACATTTCAGGTAAGGTGATAGCCTTTGGTGCGCGCATGTTGGGCAAGGATAAAAATCAGCCCAAGTATATCAACTCACCCGAGACCGATATTTATCACAAGAGCGATGTGCTCTATGGAATGTATCAAGCCAAGAATGCCGTGCGGCAGCATGATGTGTGCTACTTAGTGGAAGGATATACCGATGTTATTTCGTTGCACCAAGCCGATGTGTTCAATGTGGTGGCATCATCGGGCACGGCACTTACCGAGAGCCAGATAAAAATCATACACCGGTTTACAGAAAATGTGACCGTATTGTTCGATGGCGATTCTGCGGGTATCAAAGCGGCCCTGCGGGGCATTGATATGATTTTGAAAGGAGGCATGAACGTGCGCGTGGTCCTCTTTCCTGATGGCGAAGACCCCGATAGTTATTCGCGCAAAGTAGGCACCACGGAGTTTCAAAAGTTTTTGAAAGAGCACACACAGGATTTTGTTTCGTTCAAAGCAGGGCTCTATGCAGCCGAGGCAGGGGTTGATCCAATCCGAAAAGCAGAATCCATCAAAGAAATTGTTGGCAGTATTGCACAAATCCCCGATCCGGTTAAGCGATCTGTTTACATTCAGGAAACAAGCAACCTGTTAAAAATTTCTGAGCAGGTGCTGCTTAGCGAACTCAACAAGCTCCTGATACAGGAAAGAAGAAAAATTGAGAAGGGAAGATTTAATGAACAGGAAGTCGAAATACCGAAGGAGTTTTTAGAAGATACAACAGCTCCCGCCAAGCTCGATGTTCAGTCCATGGTGCAATTGCAGGAGCGCGAAACCATACGCCTGCTGCTCAACTATGCCGACAAATCGTTGACAGAAAATAAACTTTCTGATTTTATAATTCAGGAGTTGGACGATGTTACGTTTACTAATCCGGTGTACCGTGAAATTTATGAAGAGTTTAAAAGTGGAGCAGTAAAAGGCGCGCTTCCCGACAGCAACTTTTTTTTAACAAAGGGAAGCACGGAAATAAAAAATGCCGTGGCAGCACTGATCATTCCCCGCTACGACACCAGCAAACATTGGGGTGACAAATTTCATATCCACTTTGCGAAGGAACCTGAAATGCTGAACGAGTTGGCATTGAGCAATGTGTTAAGGTTAAAATTCAGGGTGGTGCAAAAAATGATGGAGGAAAATTTGCAGAAGGTGAAAGAAGCTGAAAAGAAAGGAGACCTTGATGAATTGGAAAATACTTTGATCGCACAGACAGGATTAAAAGATGCAGAGCGCGAGTTGGCAAAGATGTTGGGGATTGTGGTGGCGAAGTAGGAACAGTTAAGTATTTTTCCTTGTTTAATAACTGAAAAACAAAATATCATGACCGAAAAAATAAAAATTGATACCATTGAAGAGGCAATAGAAGAAATAAAAAATGGCAAAGTAATCCTTGTGGTGGATGATGAAGACCGCGAGAACGAAGGCGATTTTATTTGCGCTGCCGAATCGATTACTCCTGAGATTGTAAACTTTATGGCCACGCACGGCCGCGGGTTGATTTGTGCTCCATTGATTGAAGACCGGTGCGAAGAGTTGGGCCTCGACCTGATGGTGGGGAAAAATACCGCAGCCTTCGAAACACCCTTCACCATTTCGGTGGACTTGATCGGTCATGGATGCACTACGGGTATTTCGGCACACGATCGTTTTAAAACCATCAAGGCGTTGGTTGACCCTGAAACAAAACCCGAAGAATTGGGAAAACCCGGTCATATTTTTCCACTCAAAGCAAAAAAAGAAGGCGTGCTCAGGCGCGCAGGCCACACCGAAGCGGCCATCGATTTTGCGCGGCTTGCGGGTTTCCGCCCGGCAGGTGTGTTGGTAGAAATCATGAATGAAGATGGCACGATGGCAAGGCTTGCCAACCTACGTAAAGTGGCAGACCGGTTTAATTTAAAATTGGTAACGATCAAAGATTTGATTGCTTACCGTATGAAAGTTGAGTCTCAGATACGCAGACATGTGGACGTTAACATGCCAACCGCTTATGGCGATTTTAAATTAGTGGCCTTCGAGCAGTTGAACACGAATGAAGTACACATGGCGTTAGTAAAAGGAGAATGGAAAAAAGATGAACCGGTGATGGTGCGTGTACACTCCTCGTGCGTAACGGGCGACATTTTTGGATCATGCCGGTGCGACTGTGGGTCGCAATTGCACAGTGCCATGCAAATGGTGGAGTTGGAAGGCAAAGGGATTGTTTTGTATATGAAGCAAGAAGGCCGTGGCATTGGATTGTTAAATAAACTCCAGGCTTATAAATTGCAGGAGCAGGGCTTGGATACGGTGGAAGCAAATTTGCAGTTGGGCTTTGATATGGACAACCGCGACTATGGAATTGGTGCTCAAATACTTCACGATCTGGGTGTATCCAAAATCCGCCTCATTACAAACAATCCGAAAAAGAGAGTGGGGCTGATGGGCTATGGATTGGAAATAGTGGAAAACATTCCCATTGAGATTGCACCCAATCCGCACAACGAAAAATATTTGCAAACGAAACGTGATAAATTGGGTCACATGATTTTGAATAGAAAATGAAAATTGGTGCCTTCTTACTATTCGCCTGCTCATGCTTTTGTGCTTCGGCACAACAGTTTGCATTTGAATATTGGCATGAGGGCAAATTGATTTTAGATACAGGCGACACCCTGCGAGGGCATATCAAGTACGATTTGCAAAGCGATCTGATACAATATCAATCACCAACTAAACAACTCGAAAGTTTTACAGCACGAAAGGTTCTCTTCTTTGAAATATTTGATGCAACTGTAAAAAGGTATAGGATTTTTTATTCATTGCCATTCTCGCAGGGCGGACAGTATAAGGCCCCGGTTTTTTTTGAGCTGATTGAAGAGGGCAAACTTACCGTGCTTGGCCGCGAGCTGTTGGAATACCGCACTGTCAATTCGGGGTATTCCTATTACACCTATACACGACTTATGTTGATCAACAAATATTTTATCCTGAAAGAGAACGGGAACATAGAGGAGTATTTGGGCAAAAAAAATGATTGGTATGATTTGATGAAAGGAAAGGAAGACGATGTGCGAAAATATGTGAAGGCCAACAAACTTGACTTGGACGAAAAATATGAAATGGCCAAGGCGGTCAACTACTACAACTCTTTTTTTCAAAAAAAATAATATTCCCAACCCTATTTTAATTTTAGATTTCAAATGAAAAAACCCCTGATCTTGATTTCAAATGATGATGGCATAACATCGCGCGGCATTTTAAATTTGGTTAACGTGATGAAAGAACTTGGTGATGTTTTGGTGGTAGCTCCCGACAGCCCTCAATCGGGCATGGGCCACGCCATCACCGTGGGCGATACCTTGCGATTGAATGAGTCATTTATTTTTGAAGGGATCAAAGCGTATGAGTGTTCTGGTACTCCGGCCGATTGCATAAAGATGGCGCGCCATTTTGTGTTGAAGGATCATCACGAACCCGATCTTGTCGTGAGTGGCATCAATCACGGAAGCAACACATCCATTAGCGTGCTATATTCAGGCACTATGTCGGCAGCCATTGAAGGAGCCATCGAAGGCACTCCGGCCATTGGTTTTTCGTTGTGCGATTACAGCCACAAAGCCGACTTTTCGCACACGCATGATGTGATCAAAAAAATCGCCCAACAAGTTTTGTCGAAGGGTTTGCCAAAAGGCGTGGCGTTGAACGTAAACATTCCGCCCAAGCGCAATGAACCATTGAAAGGCATCCGCGTTTGCCGCCAGGCCAATGCCAAATGGGTGGAGGAATTTGATCAGCGCTTTGATCCCAACGGGCGTAGTTACTTTT
>JANOQB010000671.1:0-5121 GCA_031422215.1 Cytophagales bacterium
AAGCCAGGTGACGTGGTCTTGCTATCACCTGCTTGCGCAAGTTTCGATCTTTTTAGGAACTATGAAGATAGAGGAACACAATTTAGGAATGAAGTTTTGGAGGTGAAGAGGGAGAAGGAGTTAGTAGATAGGAGTTAGTAGATAGTAGAAAATGGAAAAGAGAGAACCTGCGAAGTCATTTAAGGAATTGATTGTTTGGCAAAAGGCCCACCAATTGGTTCTTAATGTATATCGGGCAACAAAGAGTTTTCCGAAGGAAGAAATTTATGGACTAACCTCTCAATTGCGAAGGTCTTCTGTTTCGGTAGCGGCAAATATTGCGGAAGGTTTAAAAAGAAGGGAACGGCAGACAAGCTTAAGTATATGAATACTGCACAAGGTTCATTATCTGAAACAGACTACCACTTACTCCTTGCAAATGATTTAGGATATTTTGACACTGGTAATTTATTGAAAGATGTAGATGAAGTAGGAAGGCTGTTGGAATCGTACATGCAAGGCATAAAGAGAAACACCGACTCCTAACTACTATCTCCTAACTCCTTTAACTATGAGACTAAGTAAAATAAAAGAATGGGCCGACAAAAACTTGCAAGGTGACCGCGTCATCTGGGCGGTGGTTTTTGCGCTTTCGCTGATCAGCATTTTGGTGGTGTATAGTTCCGTAGGCACGTTGGCGTATAAGCGCACGGCCAGCACGGAATCCTATTTGTTCAAACATACTCTCATGGTGTTTCTTGGGTTGGCCGCCATGTGGTTTGCCCACAAAATTGATTATCGCTATTACTCTAAAATATCCCGCCTTGCTTTGTGGGTGAGTGTGCCCCTGTTGATTTACACATTCACCAATGGGACATCCATTAACGATGCAGCACGATGGATCACACTTCCCATCATCAACACATCCTTCCAGCCTTCTGATTTTGCCAGCTTGGCACTGATCATCAATTTGGCAAGTATGCTTTCTAAGAAGCAGCAAAATATTGACGATATAAAGGAAGCGTTGATCCCGCTGTTGATCTGGTGCGGTGTGATTTGCGGATTGATCGCCTTGACAAACTTATCTACGGCATTGCTCCTTTTTGCCACCTGCATGTTGGTGATGTTCATCGGGCGCGTGCCGGTAAAATATTTGGCCATGTTGTTTTTGATTGGTCTGCTGGCCGGGGCTGTCGCGATAAAATTTGGAGTGCGCGGAGAAACAGCCAAGAACAGGATTTTAAGTTTTGTGAATGGAACAGAACTTCCCTTCCAGGCAAAGCATGGAAGGATTGCTGTGGCCACGGGAGGGATTTTTGGAAAGGGCCCAGGCAACAGCGATCAACGAAATATTCTTCCTCACCCTTACTCGGATTTTATTTACGCTATTGTTATTGAGGAGTATGGAATGATTGGTGGAGGCTTGGTGCTCGTGCTCTATCTCGTCTTGCTCCATCGCGGAATGAAAGCGGCCTATAATAGTGAGCGGGCTTTTGGTGGTTTGCTTTCCGCTGGGTTGAGTTTCGATTTGGTATGCCAGGCCATGGTGAACATGGGCGTGGTGGTTGGGTTGGGCCCCATCACTGGTCAACCGTTGCCTTTGATAAGTATGGGAGGAACAGCGATGGTGTTCACAGGATTGTCGGTGGGAATAATTTTAAGCGTCAGCCGTGGAGAGCAAGAAGAAAATTGGGGGCAAGCAATTGCTGATAAGCAAGAATTAAGTGAAAGTAAAAATTTGGAAACCAAAGCAGCTTAACTACTAACTACTATCTCCTAACTCCTATCTCCTTGAATTTAAAAAAACCATATCGGATCATCATCAGCGGAGGCGGCACAGGTGGGCATATATTTCCTGCGCTGGCCATTGCCAATGAATTTAAAAGTCGCCATACCGATGCTGAAATTCTTTTTGTGGGCGCTACGGGAAGAATGGAAATGACGCGTGTGCCAGAAGCGGGATACAAAATTATCGGTTTGTGGATCAGTGGTCTTCAACGTAAACTGACGCTGTCCAATCTTTCCTTCCCGTTAAAATTGATCACCAGTTATTTTAAAGCTCGGAACATCATCAAGCGGTTCAAACCAAATATTGTGATCGGCACAGGCGGATATGCCAGTGGCCCCATCATGTTGGCGGCCGCCAAAAATAAAATCCCTTCACTTATTCAAGAGCAAAATTCGTATGCTGGCCTTACCAACAAAAACCTTGGCGCCAAAGTGCAGCGGGTGTGCGTGGCCTATCCGCACATGGAAAAATATTTTCCCAAGGAAAAAGTAATGTTCACCGGCAATCCAGTTAGAAAGGACATAATCGATTTGGAAGCCAAACGCGAAAGGGCATTGATGAGCTTTGCTTTTGATGGAAATACAAAAACACTGTTGATTGTGGGAGGAAGCCTCGGTGCAAAAACCATCAACGAAAGTGTGCTGGGTGATATTGATAAATTGATTGACTCGAAGGTGCAGGTGATATGGCAAACAGGCAAAAGTTATTTTGAAAGTGTGAAAGCACAAGTAGCGAACAAGGACTTGCGAAAAATACGCATCCACGATTTTTTAAAGCAGATGGATTTAGCCTATGCCGCCAGCGATGTAGTGGTTTCTCGATCGGGCGCGTTGGCCATATCCGAATTGTGCTTGGCCAAGAGGCCTGCTATTTTGGTGCCTTCCCCCAACGTGGCAGAAGACCATCAAACAAAAAATGCGATGGCACTCGTCAATGAGCAGGCAGCCATCATGATCAAGGACGCACAAGCAAACTCAACCCTTATTGATGAGGCGTTGAAATTGTTGCACGATGAAGCAAGCTGCAAAAAACTTGCTGCCAATATTTATAAGCTCGCAAAGCCAGAGGCCACTAAGCAAATAGTAGATGAAATTGAAAAACTAATTATTCAGCAACCGTGAAATTAGAACAGTACGATAGTATTTATTTTCTGGGCATCGGTGGCATAGGCATGAGCGCCATTGCGCGGTGGTTCAAGCATAAAGGTTTGCGCGTGGCTGGCTATGATAAAACCCCTACGCCCTTAACGCATGAACTCATCGAGGAAGGAATGGAAATACATTTCGATGACCGAGTGGAATTTATTCCCGGCTATATAAGCAAGGAAAAAACATTGGTCGTGTTTACACCGGCCATTCCTAAAACTCATATCGAGCATGCTTATCTAAAAGACAACGGGTTCACCATACTCAAACGCTCCGAAGTGTTGGGGCTGTTGACTAAAAATTATAAAACGGTTGCCGTGGCAGGCACCCACGGCAAGACCACCACATCTTCGTTGATCGCGCACATCCTTAAAGTCGCAAAAATTGATATGGTCGCTTTTCTTGGAGGCATAACTGCCAACTATGATTCCAACTTGATCATGCATGGAGAGGTGAACAGCAAAACAATTGTGGTGGCCGAGGCCGATGAGTTTGATCGTTCATTCCTTCGGTTGTTTCCTCACACCGCAGTGGTAACGTCAGCCGATGCCGACCACTTGGATATTTATGGAGATCATCTGATGATGCTCAGCGCATACAAGGAGTTCATCAGCCAAATCAACAAAGGGGGCGACCTCATCATCCATGAGTCGATCGCCACGTTGGCCAATGAGAAAACACAAATCAGCAAGACATCGTATGGAATGAACCGGGGACAATTTTTTGCGGGCAATATTACCGCTAAAGGCGGATTTTTTGAGTTCGATCTTCATGGCCCTGAAAAGCTAATGAAAAAGATACAGCTCGGTGTCCCCGGTTTTCATAATATGGAAAATGCCATCGCAGCCACATTGGTCGCGTTGAAGTTGGGTGTCAGTGAAGCGGTTGTGCGCGAGGCATTGCTTTCGTTCCGTGGTGTGAAGCGCAGGTTTGAATTTATAATCAAGAAAGAAAACTTGGTGTATATCGATGACTATGCACATCATCCCGCTGAGATCGAAGCGTTTCTTACCTCGCTCAAAGAAATGTACAAAGGCAAAAAAATCACCGTGGTGTTTCAACCTCATTTGTTTACACGCACCCGCGATTTTGCGGAAGGATTTTCAAAAAGCCTGAGCCTGGCCGATGAAGTATTGCTGATGGACATTTATCCGGCACGCGAAGAACCCATTCCGGGAGTAACCTCCGACATGCTTTTCGGTGACATAACCAGTCCCGTAAAAATCCGGTGCAATAAAAACGACATGCTCCAAAAACTTGACGCATTGAACATTGACGTGTTGGCCACGGTGGGGGCAGGAGACATTGACACGTTTGTAAAACCCATCAAAGAACTTTTGACCAATAAATAATATGAATTGGAAACTGAACATCCGAAGGGAAATTAAAGTAGCTACCGCACTACTGGCTATTTCATTTTTGATTGCCTTTAGCGAGCGCAAGCAGGGAGGCTCGGTGTGCAAGGATATTGTGATTGAATTGGACAACCTTCACCAAAACCATTTTCTGGATGAAGCCGATATTATGAAACTGGTGGAGGGAAGCGGACAAAGCATAAAAGGAACAGGTATCGACCTGATCGATTTGAAATCCATCGAAGGCAAATTGAAATTTGACAAGCATATTTTGGATGCGGAATTATTTGGCGATCTGAAAGGGAACCTGATCGTGAATGTAGAATTGCGCAGGCCCATAGCGCGCATTGTGCAAGCCGATTCGCCCGATGCCTACATAGCCGAAGATGGGATAATCATGCCGGTATCAGAAAAATATTCTTCGCGCGTGGTTTTGATCAGTGGAAATTTTGTGAAGCGGTTGTTGGAATCGGAAGACCTTTCCAAATCCAAAGAGGGCAAGCAGATCATGGAATTGATCGGATTTATAAATGAAGATAGTTTTTGGAAGGCGCAAGTAGCGCAGTTGGATATCAACAGTGAAGGAAAGATCACACTCTATCCTCAGGTTACGGGCCAGCGTGTTGAATTTGGTTTGGCCGAGAATATCGAAACGAAATTTAAAAAGCTGATGATTTTTTATAAGGAGATTTTACCCCAACGAGGATGGACCAACTATGAGCGGGTGAATTTAGAGTACGACAAACAGATAATTGCAGAATAACAAAACCATTTTTTTATATATAAAACAAACTAACAACCACTAACAAAATCAATAATCATGGGAAACGAAAAAATAGTTGTAGGTCTTGAC
>JANOQB010000672.1:0-9009 GCA_031422215.1 Cytophagales bacterium
CATTAATCGCGAGATTAAACTCCGCTGCATCAAAATTGTTAGAGTACTCAGAGATCAAATAATTTGCCATTCTGTTAGGAAACATGGGATGCTCTGCACTGCCCTCAACGTCTTGCGAAAACGTTATTTTACTGATGAGTAAGAGTAACAGCCCGAGTAATAATTTTAGATTTTTCATAAAAGGTGTTTTTATAATGTGTACATGCCAGAAGTCATTGAAATTGAATGTATTGTTTTTATTCCATTCAGCCTAATTAAATGCTTGGAAACCTACTTGGAAACCAAAAATTCTCTTGAAAGTTCTTTGCCAAGGTTGGTGTTCTTCACAACATGGAAACTAAAAGTCCCAGCTACTTTTTAGGTTCTTTTTTGCTTAAGTTTTGTTTCATCTGAATGTTTCCAGAAACCAACGGCCCAGTTCCATAAGCCACCCGGTTTCCGTTTTTGTCATGCACCACAAAACCCACACATTCGGGAGCATCTTTTTTATATTGATCATAAGCTACCTTCACCCAATAGCGCAATCCATCGGGCGGATTTTCTGTGGTTGCTTTACAATTGCCCGTGAGGTAAACAGCCTGCTCGTGATTGTGATGGGCATTGATGAGTTCGATGCTGGTGGCGGTGAAGGTGGCCTTGAGCGAATCCCTTAAATCAGCTTTCACCAGAATGCTACCACGAAGTTCATCATTGGCCCGTTTGCCAAATTGGATGGCCATGGAAACATCAAACATGCCCGATGAAACCTCATCTTTTCTGGAGGGGATAAAGATTTTTCCATCGCCTTTGATGCGGTTGGTGGCTGGCCTGAGAAATGTTGGAATGAAATTCATCTTTGCTGTCTGTGCCTACTCTTTGGATTTTCGGCTTGCTCCTTCACTGCTTTTCGCGATACTTCATAAACTCACTTACCAATCGTTACCTGAAATCTGCCCGAAGCTGGCGGGATGTGACTAAGAAATAACCAGCCGCAGCTTCCAATTTTGAAAAGTCACCGGGGCTATGCTGATGGGCCACTGCGGTGTGAGGCAGCCCCGCCCAATGCCCATTTCTAAGTTTGTCGGCCAATGTTTTTGCTTTGATCTCGCCTAAGCTGAATGCCAGGCGGAAGTACAACTCCTCGCTCAACATTTCAAGTTGCAGGCCTTTGCCGGAAGGGAGTTGACCCAGCCTGAGTTTATCCACGGTGTCCTTTACAATATGGCCAATAAGCTCCAGTAGGTTGGCGAGTTTCATGCGCTCGTCCTCCCGTTTGCCGCGCAACCGCTCGAGTGATTCAAAAATTTCCTTGCCGGTGTCGAAGATGTCCTGTGTCATGCTGCGGGCAAGCGGTTTGTTTCCCTTGCGGCATCAAAGTGACTATAAAAGTATGGTTCAAGTCAACCGTGTTTTTCCACGTATTTTATACGGGGTTTTTCCCGTTTTAAATACGGGGTTTTTCCCATTTGCTCTCAATTATAAAAAATGCGCACATTTGGGCGTAGTTAAAAAATTACTTTAACCCAAAACCAAAAAAAATTATGGCAAAGAAAGCCCAACCCGCAATCGCTCTTGAGTTCGTGTTTGAAGGTGCAGCCCTTCAAGGACTTTTAGACTCAAAGCCCAAAAAGGTCTTGTTCACAGTAACCGTTGAGACCGCTGTTACAAAAGACAATAAAAAAGTAGGTGCATTAAGGATTGTTGCAAAAGGTGAAGGCGCACCAGGTTCCAAAACCGTGAAAGCAAAAAAAGTGAATGAAGTTGTTGGATGCCCTATACCACCGTGCGGAATCGATTAATAATGAAATTATGCCGAAAATTTTAAAAGGAGGACAAATGCATAAGCAGCTTTGAAAGTATTTCTTTACTTCATCTTAGAGCCCCTGTCATTCCTAATCTACTTCGGGGCTCTTTTTTTTTATTCGTGGAAAGTTGACCGCAAATTTCCTTACCGCGTATTATGTGGATATTATTTGATTGCCACTGCACTGCTTGCTAAAGGGTCAGTCGGATATTCTACCAATACCACCAACACGTACATCTATAACATGATGTACCTGATCACCAGTGTTTGTTTGGGATATTTTTTCTACGCCATTTTACAAAGCAAGGTAAAAAAGGGAATTGCCGTTGCAACGGGAGTTGTCACCATCATCTACTATCTTTTCAGTGACACCACCGTCAACAACATTCAATTGTTTGACAGCATAGGGCATGTAATTTCGTCTTCGGGCATCGTGTTGCTCATCTTTTTGTTTTTGCACCAGGTGATGACCAACGTGAATGAGGAACCGCTATCGCACAATTTCGATTTTTGGTATGTGTGTTCCCTGCTCATTTATCACTTAGGTGCTTTTGCCATTTTTCTCAGCTATAACTATTTTACCAGAAAAGTATTGCCAGCCGAAAATTATTCAGATGAAAACAGGACTATCCTCTCTTACTTGTGGGTTGGCCACAATGTTCTGCTACTACTTGGTGCCTTGTTAACAAGCGTTGGCGCTGGTTGGATTTTTTATAAAAAGAAATCACATCTCCCTCGGCAAATGGTCAATCAGAAATGAGCTGAAAGCAGAATCATTGTCCCAAAATTTTGACTTTTGGTTTATCTGTTCCCAACTTACCTATCAATTGGGAGCGTTTGTCATTTTCCTGACCTACAATAACCTGACCTCCAAATTTCTTTCCGACCAACATTTTTCGGACGAAAACAGAGATATACTTACATACCTATGGGGAGTTCACAATGTTCTCCTATTTTTAGGTAGTCTTTTAACCTTGTTCGGGATTGTATGGATAGCTTATCACAGGAAGTCATCATCATCGTAATTGGATGCGCCTTTTTTTTATTGGTGGCCATCGGCATCATTATCCTCATCCTTATCTATCAAAAGAAACAAATCCGCTACATCTACGAAAAAAAAGAATTACAGAACCAGTATAAGGAAGAAATACTGAGGAGCCAGATTGAGGCACAGGAAAAAACATTGAGCAACATGGGCAAAGAAATACACGACAACATTGGCCAGTTGCTGAGCAGTGCCAAGATGCTGATAAACGTGGCCATGCGCAAAATGCCAGACGTAGGCGACACCCTGCAACAGTCCGATCAATCGTTGAGCAAAGCCATTACAGACCTGCGCGCATTGAGCAAGTCGCTCAGCAGCGAGTGGCTCGAACAATTCAGTCTCTATGAAAACTTAGAGAACGAAGCCAAACGCATCAATTCCTCGGGTGAAATTACCATGACTGTCGCGCATCAGGGCAATATGGATATGATGAAAGACAGACAACTCATGCTGTTCAGGATGGTGCAGGAGGCATTTCAAAATTCTATCAAGCATGGAAAGGCAACCTTGATTTCCATTACCGTAAAACAACTTGGTACTACCCTGCACACTTCCATTGAAGACAACGGAAAGGGATTTGATCCAACGGATGAAACCAAGCACGGCTTTGGCATTTTGAACATGAAGCACCGTGTGTCGCTTATGGGCGGCACCGCACTCTGGAAGTCGGCCCCCACAGGCACAACCGTAACCATTGAAATACCCCTGCACAATGAAAATTGATATTGGCCTTGTTGACGATCACCAGTTGTTCCTCAAATCACTCACACTCTTGTTGAAAAGCTTTGAAGGTTTTGAAGTGGTGATGGAAGCATGCAACGGCAAAGACCTACAGGAGAAATTAAAAATCTCTTCTGCCCTGCCCCACATCATGCTGATCGATGTGGAGATGCCCGTGATGAATGGCGTGGAAACTGCCAAGTGGTTGCACCAGGCGCATCCCACCATAAAATTGGTAGCCCTTTCGATGAACGGCAAAGAGCAAACCGTAATCGACATGATCAAAGCGGGCTGCTGCTCCTATTTGCTCAAAGACATTCACCCCGATGAACTTGAGCACGGGCTGAAAGAAATTTTTGTCAAAAATTATTATAACTCCGGATTGAAAGATGCCAACCTGATGCAAGTACTGCTCAGCAACCAAACTGAAGCAGCTTTTCAAATCAGCGAGCAGGAACGGGAATTCCTTCAGCTTGCCACCAGCGACCTTACCTATAAACAAATTGCCGATGCCATGAATTTAAGTGAGCGCACCATTGATGGCTACCGTCAATCGCTCTTTTCGAAATTGCACGCGCAAAGCCGAACCGGCATGGTGCTGGAAGCGATCCGGAGGGGATTGGTGAAGGTGTAGTGCGAAGGGGATAGGAGTTAGGAGATAGGAGTTAGGAGATATGAGATGTGAGATGTTTGAGTTTGTCCCGATAGTTATCGGGATTGAGTTTGAGTTTTGAAGTCAGAATTTTGAAGTCAGGAGAAGTTTGAGTTTGTCCCGATAGCTATCGGGATTGAATTTGAAAGTCAGAAGTCAGAATGTAGAAAAACCCTCATAGTCATGAAGAAAATATATATCCTCCTTTTCGTGTGCGGCAGTACCGCTGCGATGGCACAAAAAAATTCAACAGATTATACTGACGCACTGCACCTGCTTGACCGTTGGATAGAAGCCGAGCGCGACTACAAACATTTGCCCGGGCTATCTGCCTCCATCACAAAAGATCAGGAAGTACTCTGGAGCAAAGCCTATGGGCTTAGCAACGTAACCAACAAAGTGCCCGCTACCACTTCCACCGTGTATTCAATTTGTTCCATCTCCAAACTGTTTACTGCCATAGCCATCATGCAACTTTACGATGAAGGCAAACTGCGGCTTGATGACCCCATCGAAACTATTCTTAAAGACTTCAATTTAAAACAACAATTCAAAGACAGTGGCCCCATTACCATCCGATCGCTGCTGACACACTCATCAGGGTTGCCACGAGAATCCGATTATCCGTATTGGACAGGCCCTGATTTTCCATTTCCAAGCCAGGAAAAAGTAAACGCTAAATTGAAAGATCAGCAAACACTATATCCTGCTTCCACCTATTTTCAATACAGCAATCTGGGTTTAACGCTACTGGGCGAAATCGTGGAGAAAGTTTCTGGCAAAAAATACAACGACTATGTGGAAGAAAAAATTTTAAAGCCATTGCAGCTTACATCAACACACCCATACTTGCCAGCTGCTGATTTTGGTAAGAAAATGGCCATTGGATACAGTGCCTTGAAACGTGACGGCAGCCGTGAGCCGGTGGAATTGTTTGATGCGCGGGGCATTACCGCTGCCGCGGGATTTTCTTCCACGGTAGAAGACTTGAGCCGCTTTGCATCCTGGCAATTTCGATTGCTGGAAAAAGGTGGGGCTGAACTTCTACAAGCATCCACGCTCAAAGAAATGCAACGGGTGCAGTGGATGGATCCCGATTGGACAACTTCATGGGGCCTGGGATTTTCTGTTTCCAAACAAGGCAACAATACACTGGTGGGTCATGGAGGTTCTTGTCCTGGGTACCGAACCACACTGCAATTGGACCCAAAAGAAAAAATGGCCTACAGCGTGATGATCAATGCCGGTGGTGAAAGTCCGGAGTTTTTTACAAAAGAAATACGCGAACTGATTTCCAAAATCCCCAAAGAGAAACAATCGTTGAAAGAAGGTGTGGACTTAACCAAATTCGCAGGCATTTATTCGCAACAACCGTGGGGCTCCGAACTATTGGTTACACCTTGGTATGGCGAACTGGCCATGCTCAATTTTCCATCGGTCAACCCAGATGAAGACATGACCATGCTGCGCCATGTGGAAGGCACTACATTCAAGCGTGTGCGCAGCGATAAAACATTGGGTGAAGAAATTGTTTTTGATATTGATGCCAGCGGAAAAGTTGTGCGTATGCGCAGGCATAGTAATTATTCAATGAAAATAAAATGAAGGACCTTGTTTGAATCAATCTGTGGCAATATGGTAATTGACAATTTTTTTTTGTTAACCTTCAACTATTAATTAGGGGAACTGATTATATTTATGCTATGAATGAAGTAGCTATTGGAAACAAGAAAATAAAAGCAACCAAGGCACGAGACAAAAATGGCAGGGAAGGGTATTTTATTACAAAGGAGGATTGGGGAACACTTCGTTCTGAAATTGTCAACAAGGATGCTATTGTTAAGACCAGAAAAAGTTTAATGCCTGGCATGAGAGAAGCTCTAAAAGAGATGCGTGAGGATATTCTCGGAATAAAACCAGTACCGGATGCCAGCGAACCCATTCAAGGAATTTGAAGTAAAAAGGGTTTTCCGGTTCGAAAAGGATTTAAAACACATCCTCAAAACCTATCCGAATTTTAATAAAAATATTCAAGTTCTTTCTGAAAGCCTTAAAAGGAATCCAGAACAGGGAGAATCGCTTGGTGCAGGTGTTTACAAAGTTCGAGTTGATATAGAGGGCAAACCAGCAGGTGACAGATATGGAGCCAGAGTAATTCATGCAATCTTTTCAGTGGTCAACAAAGTGTACTTACTTCGCGTCTATGACAAAAGTGATATGAATGATTTGTCACCTTCTGAAACGAAAGAAGTGAAAGACTTCGTAAAGCAACTGAGAAAAGAATTGGCTTCAATAAAAAAAGAAAAATGAAGGTGGTTCATCATTGGAATGATAACCAGAAACTACTTTTGTTCCCAATGGCCTTTGGAAAAGAAATCGGTTGCTTTCCATAAGCAAAGGAAATAGCTTTCATAGTTGATCTCCTAAAATGTCATTGTATTTTACAAGAATGACTATCTTTTAATCAAATTCAAACTCCCCATCCCGATGAGAAATATTTTAATTGCCTCGTTTCTTTTTGTTGCATCATTTTCATTGCTATCGCAACAACAACCCATTGATGTTTATAAAAAATTAGAGGCCATTGCCATCATCGATCAAAAGGTGATGATGCCCATGCGCGATGGCGAACGGCTGGCCACAGACATCTACCGCCCCAAAGGGAATGGCAAAGTGCCCATCGTTTTTTCGCGAACGCCCTACAACTTCAACACCTGGGGTGATGGCGAACTGCGCACCCGCACATTGGAGTCTGCGTATGAAGCCGTGCAACGTGGCTATGCCTACGTGGTGCAGAACGAGCGTGGAAGATTTTTCTCCGAAGGCGAGTGGGACATTCTCGGCACACCCACCACCGATGGCTACGATGCGTTTGAATGGATGTCGAAGCAACCGTGGTCGAATGGAAAAATAGGATTGATCGGTTGCTCATCAACTGCCGAGTGGCAAATGGCCGTGGCTTCGCTAAACCACCCTGCCCTCGCGGCCATGGTGGCGCAAGGGTTTGGTGCCGGGGTCGGTCGTGTAGGTGAATTTAATGAGCAAGGCAATTGGTACCGTGGTGGGGCGCAGCAAATGCTTTTCACTTCATGGTTGTATGGCACACAGAACGATGCTTTCCGCCCTACCTTCCCAAAAAATATTGCACAAGAGGATTTAGTGCGCGTGCAACGCTTTTATGACATGGCCACCGAAATGCCAAAGGTAGATTGGTCCCAGGCACTCCGCCATTTGCCCGTTCAGGATATAATCAAAAATGTAAATGGGCAAAAAGGGGTCTACGATAAAATGATCGTGCGCAAGCCAAACGATCCGGCCTGGTTTAAAGGCGGCATCTATCACGACAACATGCCACTGAATGTGCCGGGCTTCTGGTTTGTTTCTTGGTACGATGTATCGTCAAGCCCTAACCTGGCCTTGTTCAATCAGGTGCGCAAAAATCCAAACAAAGAAATTGCCGACAATCAATATCTGGTTATTGCCCCCACGCTGCATTGTGCCTTCAAACGCGCCACTGAAAATACGATAGTAGGCGAACGAAGCATGGGCGATGCCCGCTTGAATTATGATGAACTTACCTGGGGCTGGTTTGATATGTTGTTGAAAGGTGAGCAGAACGATTTCAAGAAAAATACTCCACGCGTAAAATACTTTACGATGGGAAGCAACACCTGGCAAACATCGGAAACTTGGCCACCTGCCAATGCCGTGATGACCGATTATTTTCTGGGCAGCGAAGGCAAAGCCAACACGCGCACGGGTGATGGTAAACTGGTTTCCAAAATTTCCTCCGCAGACAAACCGGATACATTCACGTACGATCCCGCCAATCCTGTTTCTTCCAATGGTGGCAATGTTTGTTGCATAGGCACTGCCATTACCGGTGGCGCATTCGATCAATCGCAAATGGAATTGCGCAACGATATTTTGGTTTATACTTCTGAACCATTGACAGAAGGAATGGAAGTAAGTGGATTCATCGAATCAACTTTGTATCTATCTTCGGATGCACCAGACACGGACGTTACGATCAAATTGATTGACGTCCATCCCGATGGCAAAGCCTACAACTTGGATGAAACCATTCAGCGTGTGCGTTACCGCGATGGGTACGACAAAGAAGTGTTTATGGAAAAGGGAAATGTTTACAAAGTAAAATTAACGCCCATGTCCACCAGCAATTATTTTGCAGCCGGGCATCAGGTTCGTATTGAAGTTTCCAGCAGCAATTTTCCCCGCTTTGAGCGCAACCTGAACACAGGCGGAAATAATTATGATGAGGTAAACGGTATTGTGGCGAACAACCAAATCCATCATTCAAAAAAATATCCTTCGGTGGTGAGGTTGCCGATTGTTAAGGCTAAAAAGTAGGCAGTAGGCAGTCCCGATAGCTATCGGGAGCAGTAGGCTGAAATGACGATACTTAGAAATTGACAATTGACAAAAAACAGTTGACAAGAGATTTAAACTGCCTACACTCAACTGTTAAGCTATGCCAATGATAAAGCATCAACCTCTTACGTGTCAAGTATCGTCTCCCGTCTCGGGGACGATACTCCATACGGGTTGCAAACCACACCTCATCGTCCCCGAAACGGGAGACGATGAAGGGCGAAATAGATTAACTACCACTATCTACCAACTACTAAATACTTTTTCAACCATGAACCTCAAACTACTCTTAATCCTGCTTATCACAATCACCAACCTCTCTGCTCAAACCATTCCCCTTCCCGAACACCCGCGCCCTGATTTTGAAAGGGCACAATGGCAAAACCTGAATGGCGTTTGGCAATTTGAATTTGATTC
>JANOQB010000673.1:0-5041 GCA_031422215.1 Cytophagales bacterium
CAAATCGTATGCGATGATTTACCTTCCCCAAAACCAACCGGTTAAAATCGACCTGGCCAAAATTTCGGGAAACACAAAAAACGTTTGGTGGTTTGATGTGCGCACCGGAAAAGCAACGGCATTAAAGCCAGTGAAGGGAAATGGAACGCAAACTTTTGTTCCACCCAACAATGGCAAGGACTGGGTGTTGATTATTGATGATTCTTCAAAGAAGTTTGCGGCACCGGGTACGATCTTGTAGGAAAATTAAACTGTACCGTGTTCACTGAGATTGGCATCCACGTCTCAAAACTTCCGGGTTACTGCCCATGTAAATTCAATATATATCTTCGCATCGCTTTTGTAATTATGGATATGACGGAAAAATTGAAGACAAGCCATCTCGCGCTTTTTGTGGCATTGACCATACTGCTGGCGGCTTGCAGCGGCATTATAAACAGCGATGATTACGATCTGAAAAAAATCAAGGCCAATCCTACTTTGAACTTACCGCTTGCGTTTGGCGATTTGACCATCGATGATTTTCTGAGCAAAGCGGACTCAGCCAACATCAAAGTAGATAACAATGGCTTAGTCTATCTACAATACCAACAAACCCTAAAGTCGCAGAGCATACGCGACCTGATCGACTTTCCGAGCAGGAGTTTTACAAAAGTAATACCGCTGCCTGCCAGTACGCTGCCAGCGCGCAATTTAGAAATTCAGTATGCTACATTGAACACCAACGAAGACTTCAACTTCAGCCCCGAAAAGCTTACGGAAATAAAATTTAAAGCGACCACAGTAAAAGTGACGGTAACGTTTACTCCATCCAATGCGAGCACAAGTGCATTTGAAGTACAAGTCAGATTACCAAATTTCAAGTTGAACAATAATGTGCCCTTTCAACAAAGGGCAGCGGCCGGGCCAGCCGGGACAACCTTCGCCTTGAAGGATTATGTGGCCACCATGATCAACAACACTTTTCCCATGGAGATTTCTGTTTACGAAAAGCCTCACGCTTCACCCATAACCATTGCAAACTCAACTTCCGTATCCGTGAGACTTGACTTCAACGCCATTGATTTTCAACATATACGGGGGTTCTTCGGTGACCAGACTTCTGGTAATATCCCTGCCGAAACGATAAACCTGAATGCGTTCGGCCCAACCTTGAAAAATGCCACCGTTTCGTTTGCCAAGCCAACGCTCTCATTCAAAGTTTCCAACGATTATGGTATCCCCACACGGGTAACGTTCAATCCCTTGGAAGCAAGGAAAGACAATGGTACAAAACTTAACATCTCGATGAGCCCAGCAAGTCCTGTTAACATTAACCTGCCCGCCAACCTAGGCCAATCGGCAATCACGGATGTAGTTGTTACCAACGCTAAGCAATTGCTCGATTTTGCTCCCGATCAATTTTTTTATAAAGTGAGCGCCCGCATCAACCAGGGCCTTACCAGTGGAGCAAACTTTTGTGCCGACACGAGCAAAATACGCGTAACATTAAAAATAGAAGTGCCTCTGCATGGAAAGGCATCGGGCATACTCCTTACCGATACATTTGCCATCGACCTTACGGATGCAAAAAAATCGCAAGTGGAAAGCGGCAAACTTATTTTTAAAATCACCAATCAACTTCCGTTGGATGCTTTCATTCAACTTTACTTGGCCAATGACTTGGCCATTATCACCGATTCCCTTTTTACCACCGCACAAACAAACATTGTTAGGGCAAGCACCGTGGACAGCAATGGCGACTTGCTAAAGGCCGATCCTTATACCACAGAAATAGACGTGCCCAAGTTGAAGCTGGACAAAATATTTGCTGCAAAAAATATAATTGTAAAAGCACGGATGAACACCACCAGAGAAACATCGGGCAACCAGCCTGATGTGAAATTCAAATCTTCATATAAAATGAGCGTGGACATCGGCTTGAAGGTGAAGCTAAAATTGGAGGTTGATTTATGAGCCAAACAAAAATTTTTTTTACCACTCGGCTCATCATTATGACGTTGTTGGTTTCATGCAGCATGGGATGGGCACAACCAGAGGGCACCATGCATTTTATGAAAAGCCTTCCGCAAGTCACTTACTATAATCCAGCCTTCAAGCCTGCTTATAAATTTTCGTTTGGTCTTCCGGGCTCCTCTGTGTTTGCACAATTTTCCAACAACGGATTTACGTACAACGATTTTATCTCCACAGAAAATAAAATCGTAACGGCCGACATGGGAAAATTTTATGCAGCCCTGCGCAATAAGAATTACATCCACGCTAACCTTCAAGCCGATCTGTTCCGCTTTAGCATGAAGGTCAATGCGCGGCTTTACTTCACGTTCAACGTGACAACAAAAGTTTATAGCCGGATCATGCTGCCTAAGGATTTGCCGGGTATCTTTATCAATGGCACAGAACCATTTGTAAATGGCAAGGCCAAACTCTCTCCAACGATTGAAGCGATGAGCTATGCCGAGGTGGGCTGGGGCGCGGCCTACACCGTAAACAAAAAACTGACGGTGGGCGCGAAGTTAAAATTATTGAAGGGAGCAGTAAATGCTACTACCGAAAAGGCCTCGTTTGATCTTGCCTTGTCCGATACATACGCGATAACTATTGCCGGAGATGCTGACCTGCGCACTTCCGGTATTCAAAATTTGGACCAGCCGGGTTTTGACCTTGCCACCGACTGGAAAGATTTTACAAAAAATACAGGGGTTGCGATTGACCTGGGCGCTACCTACAGAATGATGGACCGGTTAACAGTGGGGTTGAGTTTGGTGGACATCGGAAGCATTACATGGAAAAATGATTTATATGGATACCGGCTTGATCCAGCTAAAGCTACCTACACATTTAAAGGAATTGATTTACAAGATTTAATAAATGGCACGAGCAATTATTCCGCAACGTTGTTCGATTCGTTGGAGGCGAAGTTTAAACTATCAGAAGGTAAGATTGCTTCCTATAGCACACCCTTGCCAGGAAAAATTTACGCCAGCGCGAGTTATGAACTTAAGAAAACGATAACAGCAGGGGCACTGCTGTTTGCAGAAAAATTCAAAGGCCGGTTTATGCCAGGGTTTACTGCTTCCATCAATAAAGAATTTGGAAGGAGGATGGGTGCTTCATTGAGTTATACCATCACCAACAATTCGTTCAACAATTTCGGGTCTGGGCTGTCGCTCAACTTTGTGCCCATTCAAATTTATGTGGTAGGTGATAATATTTTACGCGCACCCATTTCCCTTATGGCAAACAAAAACCTGAACGCATACATCAACAACCTGCAATATTTCAACCTACGCGCTGGCATCAATTTCATTTTTGGAAGGGACAACGTGCAGGAGAAGCAACCCTATCCTAAAAAAGAAAAACAGAAATGAGATTGTCTCTGATTGTCCTGTTTACCTTTTTTGTTTTTACACAGCGAGCAGTCGCCCAGTCTTCCTTCTTACCAAAGAATTTAGGAACCGCTATCAATTCCTCTTACGATGACATCAATCCAGTGATTGCACCCGATGGAAAAACACTTTTTTTTGTACGTACCAATCATCCTGAAAATACTTTCGGCATCCGCGACAGCGAGGATATTTGGTACAGCCGCCTGAGCAGCGACAGCACCTGGACACCCGCCAGGCGGATTGCCAACCTGAACATCGGTAGGTACAATGCGGTGCTGTCGGTAGCGGCAGATGGCAACAGTATTTTGATCAACGGAGTGTATAACAAAAAAGGAAACATTTGGAAAAAGCGTGGACTCTCGGTATCAAACCGAAGGGGAGCTGAATGGGGCGAACCCCAAAAATTGAAAATGAAAAAATTTTCGAAAATGAACCGCGGCATGAGGAGCAGTGGTTCCATGTCGGCTAATGGAAAGTTTGTGGTTCTTAGTTTCTCCAAATTGTTTAATGGAGAAACAAATGATCTTTATATCAGCGAGCGCGACCTGAATGGCAACTGGGGCAAGCCAATTAAAATCAAGACGCTAAACACACCTGCCAACGAAGAAACACCCTTCTTGGCTGCGGACGGAAAGACCATTTACTTTTCGAGCGACAGAATAGAAAAAAATAAATTCAATATCTACAAGTCTGTAAGCAGTGCTGTTGATTTCGAAAATTGGTCGCCACCAGAAATGTTAAGCGACACCATCAATCGGGGCGAGTGGCAATCGTACTATAAAACAAATGCCAAAGGAAGTTGGGCTTACTTCTCCTCTACCAAAAATGCCATTGGCAAAGCTGATGTTTTTAGGGTAAAAATTTTCGAGGAAAATCCTTTTGTAATAGTTTCAGGCACCATTATAAATACCAAAACACAACTTGCCCTTGCGGGGAAAGATTTTATTGTGCTGGTGGATGGCAAGGCTTCCGATTCAATCAAAGTAAATAAAGAAGCCGCTACCTTCACGCTAAAGTTGCCATTGGGAAAATCGTATTCTTTGTCGGCCTCTGTAACCAACTTTACTTCACAGGCCCACGTGCTGGATGTATCGAAGGCAAAGGATTTCACACGATCAAAAGTTGATATTCAAGTAACGCCACTCCCCTACGTGCTAGTAAAAGGCAAGCTGTTGGTGCAAAATAGCGGCCTGCCCATATCTCCCGTGTTCAACCCAAAAGTGTTGATCAATAATGTTTCTGTGGATTCCTTGAAACTGGATTTGAACTCCATGACCTACGAAGTTTTACTAAAGCATGGTGCCGTATATGAAATGCGCGCAGAAGCCACAAAGCATGAATCCGTACCGCAGCCATTGGACCTTAGCATGGTTGCCGAGTATCAGGAGATCACGCGATATTTATTGTTGGCCGAAGAAAAGATGGCCACCGTGAGCGGAAAAATATTGGACAAGAAAACCAATCTGCCATTGACAAAACTTTCAAGTGCATCAGTAAATGTAGAAGGCATGTCCTCCGTGCTGGCTAAAATCGATACGCTTACAGGAGCCTACGAATTGAAGCTACCGCTGGGATCGAACTATACCATCAGCGCAGGTGCGCCTAATTATTATCCTGTATTTGAAGTGGTGAACCTAAGTCAGGAAAAGTCG
>JANOQB010000674.1:0-24227 GCA_031422215.1 Cytophagales bacterium
ATCACCACGGGAATAATCATACCGTTTTGAAACCTTGTTGCCAATAAGCAATCCCGAAACGCCACCGGCTAGCAGACTGAGCCCAGCAACGTTTGCATTGTCCGCCTGTACTGCGGCCGCTATCGAAACGCCAACATACGGTCCTAAAAAACCATAGTGCCGCATCATTTCGATTTGACCATCGCTTGTCCGCTTTCTCTTTTGAATTTGAAACGCTGCTTCGCCCAAGCCAATGCTGCCAACTGATGAAAGCAGAAAGATTATTTTTCCGGAGTTATCGTTGCTTGCTGCCAGGGCAAGGCCCAAGGAGGCACCATAACCTAGACCCAGGATTTTGCCAGTGTTCGAGGCACGAATTGTGCTTTGTGTAATGCCATCGTATTTCTTTGGGTTGAGTGCTGGCCCCAATAGCCAAAGGCCACCCGTTATTAAAGGGATTCCTACCACAGCGGCATTGTCAACTTCTGCCAGCACAACCAAACTCGTTCCGTAATAGGCTCCATAAAAGTAATTTAGGCCACGGTCGCGGTTGCGAAATTCAAATTCTTCCAGCACCGGTGGGGCCGCTGTTGCGGCAGGGGTTAGCTCACGGTCCCATTCACTTTTCATTTGTTGATAGCGTATTTTCTCTTCTTCCGAGAGCCGATTGAAATAGGTCTGCAAAAATGCCTCGTAATCTTTTTCATAGGCAAACTCTTCGGCCGATAGTGCCATGCCTTTCTCCTTCTTTTCTTTTATGTCGCGATAGGTTTGCTTGTTGGTTTCTTGCCAATAGCCACGGGCTGTGTAAATGTTTTGTGCAAAAGTTGCGTTTGCTATGAAGAGGATCATCCATGCAAAGGCAAGCAATGTTATTTTTGATTTAAAAGGAAGAAGTGATACGAACCTTGAAGCAGATAATGAGGCATTCATTTCCATGGCATTAGTTTAAAAACAGGAGTACATAAATGTAACATTTTTTTGGAGCTTCAGAATGTCTGGATGAGTGCTGCTGCAAATCAATTAAAAATCAAAATGAAGCATGACCAATATCATAGAATTTCGCTAAAAAGAATGCGAACATAGTATAGGATTTAAACCCCTATTTTATGGCACTAGAAATAAAAAAGAACCCAAATGTTGACTTGAACAACAAGCACGCATTGATTTTTAGTATCGGCCTGCTCATTAGCCTTTCGCTGGCATACCTCGCTTTTGAGTGGAAGCAATTTGACAAACCCATGGTAACATTGACAGCCTCGAACACCAACGTGTTTGAAACAATGGTTGATGTTCCCCCTACCGAAATCCCTCCACCGCCCGAGCCCATGGTGCAACAGCCCCAAGTAGTGGCGGTTGCCAATGATGAAGAAATTGAGGAAGATGTAAAGTTTATTTTTGATGTGGAAGTTACGGAAGAAACTAAAATAGAGGAATACGTTCCGGTAGAAATGCCAAAGGATGAAGAAGAATCGGATGAAATTTTTATCGTTGTTGAAGAAACTGCCAAACCTAAAGAAGGGATTTCCGAATTTTATAAGTACGTAGTTGAAAACATAAAGTATCCAGCCCAGGCTCGCAGGATGAATATCGAGGGCAGGGTTTATGTAGAATTTGTGGTGGGCAAAGACGGAAAGATTTTCGATGCCATTGCCATAAAAGGGATTGGTGCCGGCTGCGATGAAGAAGCGGTGAGAATAATCATGGGCTCACCCGCGTGGAACCCCGCCAAGCAGCGAGGCAAGCCCGTGAAGCAACGGATGGTGTTGCCTATTACATTCAGGCTTGCATCGGCATGAACGATTAGTTAACTTTTATCAACTCCAACTCAAAAACCAGCGTAGAAAATGGAGGGATTTGCCTCCCATTTCCGCGCTCTCCATATCCAAGTTCTTGTGGAATGTAGAAAATCCATTTGTCGCCTTCGTGCATCAGTTGCAGGCCTTCGGTCCAGCCGCGTATCACACCGTTCAATGCAAAAGTTGACGGTTGCCCACGTTGCACCGAACTGTCGAACATCGTTCCATCGATCAACGTGCCGGTGTAGTGAACGGTTACTTTATCAGTGGCGATGGGTGCTTTGCCCGCTCCTGATGAAATGATTTTGTATTGCAGCCCGCTGGCTGTTGTTTTCACACCGTCTGCGGTTTTGTTGCGCTCAAGAAAAAGTTGGTTTTCTTTTATCAGCGATTCATTTTTCTTTGCCGAGGCGGCCTGCATATATTCTTGCACAATGGGCATGCATTCCTGTTGGCTTATCTTCAACGGTTTGTTTTCATAAAAATCTTTGATGGCCTGGTTTAGCACCTCTACATCTAATGAATCGCCCCCCTGGCCTTTTACATTGGATGCCATCAGCACACCCAGGCCGTAGCTGGCGCGCTGGTGTTCATTGGTTATCACCACGTCTTTTGGCTTCTTCAGGTCTGCGATTTCGGTCTTTAATTTTTCGGTTTCAGCCTTCAGTTTGGCCACTTCGGTGATCAATTCTTTTTTTGATTGCGCAAACAAGGTTGCACTGATCAGCATGACAAATACAAAAGCAAATAACTTCATGGTTTGATGATTTTATGTGGAGCGCAAAGAAAAGGAAAATAAGTTTACGCCCCCTAAAGCAAAAATAAAAATCAACATCTTGCATAAGAATGAGTGTGAACCGAATAGCCAAAACCGCGTTGCTCCTGCTGATTGTGCTGATGGCAATTGCATCAACCCTTTATTTCTTTCAGGACAAACTGATTTTCCAGGCGGTGAAGCTTGGCCGTGATCACACCTTTTCATTTGGCCAACCCTACGAGGAACATTTTATTGCTACCCAAGAAGGCAACGAGATAAATGCCTTGTGGTTTAAACCAGCTGACCCCAAAGGACTGGTAATTTATTTTCACGGCAATGCCGATAACCTTCAGCGCTGGGGCCAATATGCTGTTGACATTACAAATCTGAAATACGAAGTGCTCATGATCGATTACCGTGGTTATGGAAAAAGCAACGGTGAGCCCAGCGAAAAAATGTTGTATGAAGATGCCGCACTGGTTTGGGATTGGGCGAAGGGGAGGACAGATCATAAAAAAATTGTGATCTATGGAAGATCGCTGGGCTCTGCTGTTGCCACACACTTGGCTGCTGATGTGCAGCCCAGTTTGCTCCTATTGGAAACCCCTTTTGATGAACTGAAGGGAGGCACATGGTTGCGGTACTTGCTTTCCGTTGTTCCATTGCGGAGCAGGTTTCCCACCAAAGACTATCTCGGCAAAGTGGCTGGCAAGGTGGTGATCTTTCATGGCACGGACGATTGGGTAGTAAACCTAAAATCTGCCGAAAGGCTAAAACCTTTGTTGAAAGAAACAGATGAGTTTGTCATAATCCCTGAGGGCAGGCATCGCAACCTCAGGGACTTTGATTTGTATCACACCAAACTTGCCGCAGCCTTGCAGTAAAGAAATTTCTGTGCGGTATAAATGTATAGGTATGAATTGCAAAATTGTCATACACCCCAGGCAATCAATAACCTTGAAGTCACCTATCATTTATCTATCTTTGCCAGCCTATGAGGGATGGTTTGTGCGTGATGTTGTCGGGGTTGTTGTTGATCGCAGTAAGCTATTCCCAAGTCTTTGATAAAATTGCAACTGAGCGTGGCATCGAAGTGCTCGACAGCAATGCCGACACGGAAGAGCCCGTAAAGAAATCCAGCTCCGAAGAAAACATCCGCGAAATTGATCAGGATGATTGCCCAATAACGTATGGCCTTTCGCACTTGAAATCTGGTGCAAGCGCATTGTACATTTGTAAAAACGGAAACTATTCATTTGGGCATTTGGGTTATTACCCCGAAATAGTTGCTCCCCCTCCACAAGGCTAAAATATCCGTAACCTTCTTAGGTATCTAGCTGTTTTAGTTTCCCTATCAACTTAATTCATTTTATGAACTTACGAAATTTCTGGGCTTCGGATTTTCCGGCCTCTGTGGTTGTGTTTTTAGTGGCCTTGCCACTATGTTTAGGCATCGCGCTTGCCTCTGGCGCTCCCCTGTTTTCGGGGCTTATAGCAGGCATTATTGGTGGCATTGTGGTGGGTGCATTAAGTGGCTCCACGGTAAGTGTCAGCGGCCCCGCGGCTGGCCTGGCCACCATTGTGGCCGGGGCTATTTTAGATCTTGGTTCCTTCGAAGCCTTTCTGCTAAGCGTTCTGTTGGCCGGCATGATCCAGATCGGATTGGGTTTTGCCAAAGCGGGTTTTATAGGGCATTTTATTCCTTCATCAGTTATAAAAGGGATGTTGGCAGCCATTGGTTTGATCCTCATACTAAAACAAATTCCGCATGCATTTGGGTATGATGAAGATTTTGAAGGTGACGAAAGTTTCTTTCAGCAAGACGGAAAAAATACGTTTTCAGAAATTCTTACTGCTGTTGATTTCATAAGTCCCGGGGCAATTATCATAAGTGCAGCCTGCTTGTTGATCCTGATTTTTTGGGGCAAGAACCAATTTCAACGATTTAAGTTTTTCAGATTAGTGCCCGCAGCCTTAGGTGTAGTTATGGTGGGCATTTTACTAAACATGCTTTTCGATTCATTTTTTCCCCATCTCGCCATCGATCAAAAGCATTTGGTATCGGTGCCCAATTTGTTCGGGTCTTCAGGGGCGGGTTCGTTTTTTATTTTCCCCGATTTTTCCCTGTGGAACAATCCTAAGATTTACAAAGCGGCCTTCACGATAGCCATAGTTGCCAGCTTAGAAACCCTATTAAGTATTGAGGCGTGCGATAAGATGGACACCAATCATCAGATCACACCCTTAGACCAGGAGCTTAAAGCACAAGGGATAGGAAATTTTGTATCGGGTCTTTTGGGCGGCCTGCCCATTACCTCTGTCATTGTAAGAAGCTCTGCCAATATAAACGCGGGCGCAAGAACCAAGGCTTCTGCTATTTCGCACGGCCTTATTTTATTGGTTGCACTATTGGCTATCCCGGGGTTTTTAAATTTGATTCCCCTCTCGTGCCTGGCAGCCATTCTGCTTTTAGTGGGTTATAAGCTCACCAAATTTTCGTTGTACAAAGAAATGTATGAAAAGGGCCGCAGTCAGTTTCTTCCTTTCATGCTTACCGTTATCGCCATATTGTTTACCAATCTTTTGCAAGGCGTGCTTTTAGGTATTGTGGTTGCCGTGTTTTACATTCTTAAAACAAATTTTCATCGCGCTGTTATCACCGTTAATCTTGAAGACTCCTATCTGATAAAATTTTCAAAGGATGTATCTTTTATGCACAAGGCCTCCCTTCGCAATGCCTTGATGAAAATACCCAACCATACCCGCTTGCTTATTGATGGAACAAAATCAAATTTTATAGATCAAGATATTATAGAAACCATTGAAGATTTTATGGCATCGGCCAAAGCCAAACACATTGATGTCAATATTTCCGGAATTAAACTAAGCGATAAAGTTTTCTAGTATTGCAATAGGTTATGATTGCCAATTGGGATATACAAAAACACTTGTGCCAGACAATTGCGCGACCTATATTGCACGTATGAAATTGATTAAAACCCTCTACGTGATTATGGCAGTTATGCTGTCGGTCGTTATTGTAGGGGTTTCATGCTTTCAATTTTCAGGTCAGAATACGGCCATGGAAATCCCCTTCGAAGGCCCACTGGATGAGGACGCCAAGGATATCAGCGATGACTTTGCTGACGATAAGGAATATATTTCGCATGTGTCCATTCCTTCCAATTATCTTTCTGATATACTTCATTCTGCGGGCTATCTTATAAGCCATGCCAATCAAGTGAAGGAAATTTCTACTCCTCCGCCCAAATCCTGATTTTATTCCAACTTGATGTGCCTATCGGCAATCATACCTCAAAATCCCCAGCAGGATTTGAGTAACTAATTATTTTACCAGTTCAATTCTCAACTTACGTATCGGTAAGCTTTGCCCAATTCCATTTAAGGCAGGCAGGCACCACAACGGCAATGATGACCAAAATTAATTTCTATGAAGCAAGAACATGGCAATATTATAGGCACGCTTAAATATTTTCTTAATCCATTTGATGGCAGATATGAAGACCTGAAGAAAGGGAGTTTGACTGGTAATATTATAAAAGACCTAACAGCTGGTTTGATCGTAGCTATGGTGGCTATACCTATGGCGATGGGTTTTGCCATGGCTTCCGGTTTGCGCCCTGAGCAGGGAATTGTTGGAGGTGCTGTTGCCGGATTGCTCGGTGCTTTGTTTGGTGGTTCCAAATATCAGGTGTATGGGCCCACGGCAGCTTACATCCCAATCATTGGTGGATTGATGGCCACATACAATCATGGTTTTTTAGTGTTGGCTTCAGTCCTTGCCGGAATTTTATTGATGATCAGTGGCGTTGCCAAATTAGGGCGCTTTATTGCCAAAGTGCCCAACTCGATTGTGGTAGGGTTTACTGCGGGCATTGCCGTAGTGATTGCCTTTTCGCAAATGGGCGAAGTGCTTGGCTACGAAAACAAAATAGGATTGGTGCTGGATGAGCAACTCAAAAACATAATTGATCTTTCGCACCAGTTCAATCCCTTCGCATCATTCATTGCCATTGCAACATTTTTCATTTGTCGCTTCTCCAAAAAAGTTTCGCCTTTCCTGCCTGGGCCTTTGTTGGCCTTGGGCCTGGGCCTGTTGGCGGCAGAAACATTTTGGGCGGGCAAAGATTTGGTTCTGATCAAAGACAAATACGGTTCCATCCCTACCGACTTCTCAGTTTTCACAACGCCTGTCCTTCCGGAAGTTTGGAACAGTCAAGTTATTTTTGACTTGGTCTATTATGTGATCGCCATTTACTTTGTGGCGGCCGTGGAAAGTTTGCTCTGCTCGCGCATGGCCGACCGTCTTGCCAACAATCAGGGCACACCCTTCAATCCCAACAAAGAATTCTGGGGCCAGGGCATGGTGAACATTTTCACGCCCATGTTCAACGGGTTTCCTCATACAGGCGCATTGGCGCGAACAGCGGTGAACATTAAACTCGGTGCGGTGTCTCCATTGGCTGGCATTGCCAAGTTCACTTTCAAACTTTTGATGGCTGCCTTTCTGGCCACTTACCTCGAAGATGTTCCGATGGCGTGCATTGGAGGCATATTGCTTTACGTGGCCACCAACATGGTGAAGATGCACGAACTGAAGGAAATCTTTAACATGCGCAGCAACGTGCATCTCTTCCTCATGCTTTATACCGCAGTGATGTTGCCCTTCTTTGGGTTTCTTACCGCAGTGCTAAGTGCCATCGGGATATATATCGTGCTGAGTTATCTGGGCCATCATCATATCATAAAAAGATTGGACAGTTCGGATTACATTTTTCGGTTTCTTCCTTTCGCAAAAGATTCTGGAAAAGTCAATTGATTGCAGGTTGCCAATTTTTCGTTTTTTAAATTCCTACACTGATTTCAGACACTGTAAAAAAACTAGATTGTATGTTTAAAGAGATAAGGCACGATTTGCCTTCAAGTATAGTTGTATTTTTTGTTGCTGTGCCACTTTGCTTGGGCATAGCCCTCGCATCGGGTGCGCCACTTTTCGCTGGCATTATTGCCGGTATTGTTGGAGGCATTGTAGTGGGCATGGCCAGCGGTTCGCCATTGGGTGTCAGCGGTCCCGCAGCCGGATTGGCAGTGATTGTACTTACTTCCATTGGCTCGTTGGGAGGTTCGTGGGAAGCGTTTTTGACGGCCGTAGTGTTGGCCGGGATTATCCAGCTCATTTTAGGATATGCCAAAGCCGGATTCATTGCCTACTTCTTTCCGTCATCGGTAATCAAAGGGATGCTTACGGGCATCGGCCTTTTGATTATCCTCAAACAAATACCTCATGCCCTGGGCTGGGACAAAGATGCGGAAGGTGACTTTGGTTTTGTGCAGAACGATGGAAAAAACACATTCACAGAAATCATTACTGCATTCGAATTTTTTACACCCGGTGCCGTGCTTATTGCCGGTTTGTCGTTGGCCATCCTTTTGCTTTGGGATATTGTGCTATCGAAGAAGCATAAAATTTTCCAATTGATACAAGGGCCATTAGTGGTGGTTGTGCTCGGCATTGTATTCAACTATCTTTTTCAAAACGGAATTTTGGATTTCAGTTTGGCTGCCGACCAGGTGGTGAGAATTCCTGTTCCGGAAAGTGTTGCCGGGTTTTTTGGCCAGTTCACACTTCCCGATTTTTCGGCTTTGTCCAACTTCGAAGTTTACAAGGTGGCTATTTTGTTGGCCGTGGTTGCCAGCCTGGAAACACTTCTTTGCGTGGAGGCTACCGATAAACTCGATCCGCAGAAAAGGATCACACCCACCAATAGGGAACTGAAAGCGCAGGGCTTGGGAAATATTGTATCGGGGTTGATTGGCGGGCTGCCTGTAACCCAAGTAATCGTTCGCAGTTCGGCCAATATTGCTTTCGGAGGTAAAACAAAACTGTCGGCCATACTTCATGGTTTGTATTTATTGATCGGGGCAGTCACGCTCGCTGGGGTTTTGAACATGATACCGCTCGCAAGCTTAGCGGCCATTTTATTAGTGGTGGGCTACAAGTTGGCAAAGCCATCGCTTTTCAAACAGATGTACCACTTGGGCTGGGAGCAATTTATCCCTTTCACTTCAACCGTGGTTGCCATTCTTTTCACCGACCTGCTCACGGGCATTGCCATTGGGTTGCTTGTGGGGATTTTCTTTGCCCTTCGCCACAGCTATAAACATGCACTTCAAATGAAGGACATGATATCCTCTGAAGCAGGGTACCAAACCCACCATCTCGTTTTGGCCGAAGTGGTTTCTTTCTTTACCAAAGCCCATGTTGTTAAAGCCTTGGAAAAGATACCACCCAATTCAAAAGTGATTGTGGATGGCTCCAAATCAAAATCAATTGCTTACGATATTATTGATTTAATAAAAGACTATGAGATAAACGCCAAAACCAAAAACATCATCGTAGAAAAAATAAATTTCACCGAACCAACTAAAAAGTAAAACCATTTTAAAATTTAAAACAAAAAACAATGAGAACATTAACCAAAGAACTCCGCGACAAAATTACACCCATGGAAGCCATCGGAATACTGAAAAATGGCAATGAGCGCTTTGTTAGCAACCTAAAAGTAAACCGCAACTTGCTGCAACAGGTAAACGAAACATCGGATGGGCAACATCCTTTTGCTGTAATATTAAGCTGCATTGATTCACGCACATCGGCCGAATTGATTTTTGATCAGGGCCTGGGCGATGTGTTTAGTGTTCGCATTGCGGGCAACATTCAAAATGCCGACATACTTGGCAGCATTGAATTTAGTTGCAAAGTAGCCGGGGCAAAAGTGGTGGTGGTGCTTGGCCACACTAAGTGCGGAGCGGTAAAGGGCGCCTGCGATCAGGTGAAAATGGGAAACCTTACCACGCTCTTAGAGAAATTAAAGCCTTCACTAGATGGCGAAACATCGGTAACATCGGAGCGAAATTCCAACAATTCCGAATTTGTTGAGAAAGTGGCTTCGCTCAATGTGAGGATTACCGGTAAGCAGATTTTAAAGAATAGTTCAATTTTAAAGGAGATGATTGAAAATGATCAAATCGCCCTCGTGTGCGGCATGTATGACGTGGAAACCGGGATCGTTGATTTTTATGATGATGAGATAGTTACGTCCAATAAAATAAGAGCAGCGGCCTTAGCATAACCTGTTTGAAATAATAAAATGTTTAAAAATATCCGGCACGATTTGCGTTCCAGTATTGTCGTGTTCTTTGTGGCGTTGCCCCTTTGTTTGGGTATCGCTCTCGCGTCTGGTGCTCCTCTTTTTTCGGGCATACTGGCGGGCATCGTGGGAGGGATTTTTGTAGGCTACTTCAGCCAATCTACCTTTAGTGTCAGCGGGCCATCAGCCGGGGTGGCTGGCATTATAGCGTTGGCCATAATTAGTCTTGGCTCTTTTGAAGCTGTGTTGTTTAGCATTGTGTTGGCTGGAGTTTTTCAAGTGCTTCTTGGGATACTAAAGGTTGGCACGGTGGGATATTTTTTTCCCTCGTCAGTAATTAAAGGAATGTTTGCTTCTATTGGCATCATCCTCATTCTAAAACAAATTCCACATGCGTTGGGGTATGATGTGGACTTTGAAGGAGACGAAAATTTCTTCCAGTTGGATGGAAGAAATACTTTTTCAGAAATACTGGAGGCGATCAGTCACGTTACGCCCGGGGCAATGGTGATAAGCCTTATCTCCCTTATTATATTATTTTTTTGGGACCTCCCGATGGTAAAACAATATCGGTTTTTGCGCGCGATACCGGGAGCCCTGCTGGTGGTAGTTTGTGGGGTATTGTTAAATGCATTTTTTAATTCTTCGGTTACCAACCTCGCACTTGGCAGTGAGCATTTGGTCGTTATACCCTCAGGCTCAGGTTCATTTTTCACCTTCCCTGATTTTTTGAATTGGAGCAATCCACAGATTTATGTAACAGCCGCTACCATAGCCATTATTGCAAGCATCGACACGCTAATTAACATTGAGGCCAGTGACAAGTTAGATCCTTACAAAAGGATAACTCCCCTTAACAGAGAATTAAAAGTTCAGGGCGCTGCCAATATAATCCTCGGACTGCTTGGGGGGCTGCCGGTCACTTCTATGATTGTAAGAAGTTCTGCCAACATTACTTCCGGAGCGAGAACAAAAATGTCAACAATCTTTCACGGCATTATACTTTTAATTGCCATTTCTATTATACCCAACCTGCTGAAACTAATACCACTATCAAGCCTTGCTGCTATTCTCATTTTAGTTGGGTATAAGCTCACCTCACTTCAACAATTTAAAGCGATGTTCGATAAAGGGAAGAGCCAGTTCCTGCCATTCATCATCACAGTACTGGCCGTGATGTTTACAAATCTCATTCAGGGTGTGTTCATCGGAATTTTAGTGGCCTTGTTTTTCATATTGAAAGCAAACCTTCAGCGGGCAGTTATTGTGGTCAATTCGGAGGGTAATTACTTGATAAAATTTTCAAAGGATGTAACTTTCATGCACAAGGCTTCCCTTCGCAATGCGTTGCTAAAGGTGCCCAACAACACCCGTTTATTAATTGACGGAACAAAATCACATTTTATGGATGAGGATGTATTAGAAACCATTGATGATTTTAAGGAAACAGCCAAAATAAAAAACATTGAAATTGAAATGATGGGAATTTCACTAAAGGATAAAACAAATTAACACTCAAATAAATAATCTTATGAGAAAGTACGAACAACTATTATTGCAAAACCGGGCTTGGGTAGAACAAAAAAAGCTTGAGGACAAAGATTTTTTCAATCGGTTGGCCAATACACAGAAGCCAGACTTTTTGTGGATAGGCTGTGCCGACAGTCGTGTGCCCGCCAACGAAATAACCGGAACTGCCCCGGGCGAAGTCTTTGTCCACCGCAACATTGCAAACATGGTGGTGCATACCGATATGAACATGCTCAGTGTGCTCGACTATGCCGTGAATGTGTTGGAAGTAAACCACGTGATCGTGTGCGGCCATTATGGGTGTGGTGGCATTAAGGCGGCCATGACGAACAAAAAAATTGGCCTTATTGATAACTGGATACGCTGCATCAAAGATGTATATCGCCTGCATCAGGACGAGCTGGACGCCATTGAGGATATGCATGAACGTGAAAACCGTTTTACAGAACTTAATGTGATCGAGCAAGTGTATGACCTTGGCAAAACTTCCATTGTTCAAGACGCGTGGCAAAAGCGTGGTGCCCCCTACGTGCATGGGTGGGTTTACGATGTTGCCAACGGGTTGATCAAAGACTTAAAAGTATCTATGCACGATGACTCGGAAATGCCCGATGTGTATAAATTTGAAAGGGAAAAGAAGAGGTAACGCATGTCGCCAAGAGTCAACTGAAGGTCATCCGCACAGGTCGGATGACCTTTTTTATGTCTTTTAAATTTCCATATAGGGGTAACGGTGACTTGGGTTGTCATAACTAAAAATACTTAAAACCGTAAATTGCACTGGGTAACTTTAACAGCGGTGGAATTATCGGATAAAAAGGCGTTAGAAGAAATTCAATCGGGCAGCGAAACCGCTTATGAGATGATGTTCAGGATCTATTACCAACCGCTATGCCGCTATGCCTATTCTTTTCTTCTAGATAAAGAAGAAGCTGAAGAAGTTGTGCAGGCCACTTTTATTGCCCTGTGGGAAAAGCGCAGCAGCATAGATATACAAACATCATTCAAAGCCTATCTCTACCGCATGGTGCGCAACAGTTGCCTCAACGTGATCAAACATGAAAAAATAAAACAGCAGCATGTTGCCCACGAGCTTGCTGTGATGGAAGTTTCTTACGAATCGGTTTCGCAAAAAGTATATGCCAGCGAATTGGAATTAAAAATTGCCGAAGCCATCAAAACATTGCCAGAACAGTGCCGCTACGTTTTTCAACTGAGCCGCTTTGAGGAACTAAAATACCAGGAGATTGCCGAGCAACTTCAAATTTCTGTGAAGACGGTGGAGAACCACATGGGGAAGGCATTGAGGATAATGAGGGAACAACTAAAAGAGTATTTGCCTATCCTGTTGATTGGTTCAAATTATTTTATTCTTTAAATGGAACATGTGAAGGGCGATATGGATGGAGTGATTGGCAAAGTACTGGCCGGTGAAGCTACTGCCCGTGAGCAGGAAGAAGTTTTGCTTTGGAGAAACCAAAACGAGATCAACGAGAAATATTTTAACCAGGTAAAACTCCTGTTTGAAAAAGCAAAGGCCGCAGTGGTGCAGGTTGAGTTCAACACCGATGACGCATGGAAGAAAGTAAAAAGCCAACTGAGTGCAAAACAAGGTAAGGTGGTTTCATTAAAACCACGAACAAATTATTTCTCGCCTTTGCGTGTGGCTGCTGGCTTTATCCTTTTGGTTGGGATAGGATTTGTTGTTTATAATCTCACGGCACCACCCGTTCAAACATTGGCCGCTACCACCGAGAAAATTGCACGTCAGGATACGTTGCCCGATGGGAGCATGGCTTTCATGAACAAAAAAACCGAGCTTGAATTCGAATATAACCCGCGGGCAAAAACCAGGACTGTGAAACTGAAAGGAGAAGCTTACTTCACCGTGAAGCACGAAGATGATAAACCATTTATCATTGAAGCCGATGAGGTTCTTGTGCGCGACATTGGCACGGAGTTCAACCTAAAAGCATACCCCGACAAAGACACCATCGAAATTATTGTTACGCATGGTGAAGTGCAGTTTTATACGCGTCACGATTCGGGACTTAACCTGAAGGCTGGCGACAAAGCAATCTATAGCAAGCGGGCAAAAGAATTTTATAGGATTGAAAGGCCCGACACCAATACACTTGCTTATAAAACAAAAGTGTTCAGCTTCAACAATACCGATTTACGCGATGTGGTTTCCCTGCTCAACGATGTTTATAATTCTAAAATCAGCTTGGCCAGCGAGTCGCGTTTTAGTTTTAGGCTCACAGCCAAATTCAAAGAAGACAATCCAGAAATAATTGCCGAAGTAATTGCCGAAACGATGGGACTTGAACTCACCAAGAAAGAAGATCAGCTTATTTTGAGTGGCAAGGGATGCGACCAATAAATTCTTTGTGATGCGCACCTGTTGGATTTTGATTTTTCTTGCGCTTGCAAAAAATAGTGCCCCTGCCCAACCAAGCGCACCCATTCTTGAAAGAAAAATATCGATCACAGCCAATGATGAAACTATTCCGTCTGTCCTTTTGCGCATAAGCAAGGCGGGTGGGTTTTCATTCTCTTACAACAGTGCCATCATTTCGCAGGAGCAAAAGGTTTTATTGAACATGACCGACAAACCAGTGCGCGATGTGCTCAACACAATTTTTAATGGCACCATGAACTTCAAAGAAAAAAACAACTACCTCATCATTGCCAAAGCCCCACCGCTTTTTAAAAAAAACGACCTAACCATAATCGTTCTTAACGGCTACATTGAAGATGGGGCGACCGGAGAAAAAATTGCGCAGGCCAGCGTGTATGAAAAGAGTTCAGTCACCTCCTCCGTCACCAACGAATTTGGATATTTTAAACTGAGGCTCGAAAAGAAAACAGACTCCGTTTCCATTTCAGTGAGCAAAAAAAATTATCGCGACACCTTGGTGAGCATCACCGCACCGGGCGATCAATACTTTACCATCACAATCAAACCATTGAAACAGGATTCTGTTTTGATCTCAGCCCGAACCGAAGATGTTGACACCACGAAAGACGATGCGCCAAAAATTGAATTCCCTTACGGGGATGAACCCAATGTTCAAAACATTTACGACACACTTCACCGGTTGGTGCAGGTTTCTTTCCTTCCGTTTATAGGAACCAATGAACGGTTGAGCGGCAACGTGATCAACGATTACTCCATCAATTTTTTGGGAGGCTACTCGATGGGCACACGCCAGATTGAATTGGGTTTCTTTTTCAATATGGACAGGGCCGATGTAAGTTGGCTGCAGCTTGCTGGCTTCGGAAACTTGGTTGGGCGGAACATGTACGGCATTCAGGCGGCAGGATTTTTTAATGTGAACGGGGGCGAAACAAAAGCGGTGCAGCTTGCCGGGTTTGCCAACACCAATCTTGGCGAAAGCCAGGGAGTGCAATTGGCAGGCTTTTCAAATGTAAATCTTCGCGGTATGAATGGAGTACAAGTGGCAGGGATCGGCAATTTTACCAACGGAAATTCGCGTGGCGTGCAAGTTGCTGGGTTCGCCAATGTGCAGGTAAAAAATTTTAATGGGTCGCAGTTTGCAGGGGTTTCCAACATCGCCACCGAAAAAATTTCGGGCTCACAGGTTTCCGGGCTTTTCAATTACGCAAGGCGCGTGAAGGGAACTCAAATCGGGTTGATAAATTATGCCGATAGTTTGGGCGGTGTGCCTCTGGGATTGTTCAGTATCGTGAAAAAGGGGTATCATAAAATAGAAGTTTCGGCTGACGAAATTTTTTATGCCAACCTCGCATTCCGCACGGGAGTAAGAAAATTCTATACGATACTTCAGGCTGGATTTAAACCAGAAAAATCCCTAAGCGCATCCGATACTTCGGTGTGGACGTTTGGTTATGGATTGGGCACCGCACGAAAAATCACTCGGTGGCTGTATGTGAATTTTGATCTCACATCACAACACGTGAACAACGGAAGTTTTACAAACACGGTGAGCCTGTTAAATAAAATGCACGTAGGTTTTGACTTTCAAGTAGCTAAGAATTTTTCCCTGTACACAGGCATCACGCTGAACGGATATCTCACACGAAACACTTTTTCAGAATATCCGAAAATTTTTACAGACTATCAAACCCATGTTTTTTTTGACCGCAACATAGACAACAACAACCTGAAGTTGTGGTGGGGAGCAAAAGTGGGGCTTCGGTTTTTGTGAGTCATCATTCGAGGAATTGGCAATTAACAAAAAACAATTCACAATGTTCCCGACTCTACCTGAACGACATTGTAATTTGTCAATTGTCAACTGATTTTCTTTCTCTCCCATAGGGGTCATCGGCCACTCACTTGTCATACCATCATAACAAAATGATTTTATGACAAACCTCAAAAAATTTTCTCTCCTTCTATTCTTTCTGGCGCTGTGCACTATGTTGTGTGCACAATCCCTTACACAAACCATTCGTGGCACCGTGGTGGACAAAATTTCTAAGACGACATTGCCCGGTGCAAGTGTAGTGCTACTTGGATCAAATCCATTGATTGGCACAACGTCCGATTTTGATGGCAATTTTAAAATACTCAACGTGCCCGTGGGCACACACTCCATCCGTGTTTCGTTTGTGGGCTATAAAGAAATCACCATTGCCAATATTATTGTCAACTCCGGAAAAGAAGTGGTGTTCACCGCCACTATAGATGAAGACATTACGCAATTGCAAGAAATTGTAGTGAAGCCCGACATTGAAAAAAACAAGCCGCTCAACGACATGGCCACCATGAGCACGCGCACATTTTCGGTGGAAGAAACACGCAAGTTTGCCGCTGCCTTCAATGATCCGGCACGGGCAGCAGCTTCATTTGCAGGAGTGGTTTCTTCCGATGATGGCAGCAACTCTATTTCCATTCGGGGCAATTCACCGTTCGGATTGCTTTGGCGCATGGAAGGAGTTGACATCCCCAACCCAAATCATTTTGCCGATGTGGGCGCATCGGGTGGAGGTGTTTCCATTCTCAGTTCGCAGTTGCTGGCCAACTCCGATTTTTCAACAGGCGCATTTGCTGCCGAATATGGAAACGCATTGGCCGGTGTGTTTGATCTGAACTTGCGCAAAGGAAACAACGAGAAAAAGGAATACACCATTCAGGCGGGAGTACTCGGCATGGATGTGGCCGTGGAAGGACCATTTTCGAAAAACTATAGAGGATCTTATTTGATCAACTATCGCTACTCAACTTTAAGTGTGCTGTCAAAAATGGGCGTGAATTTTGGCGATGCTGTTACCAACTTTCAGGATTTGTCATACAACATATTTTTGCCCACAAACTCTTTTGGAAATTTTTCTTTGTTCGGATTTGGTGGGCTTAGCGATCAGACCCAGGATGCAAACAAAGACTCTGCTACCTGGGAGCAGGACTATCAGCGATATAACGCCCGCTATTTTTCCAACACCGGGGCGGCAGGATTAAAACATGCGTTCACGATAAACCCGAACACCTACCTACAGTCTGCATTAGTCGTTTCGGGCAACGATCACGGCTACGAAGATGCACGCCTCGACAAAAATTATGATCCTCAATTCAACTACAAGCAAAATTATGTAAGCCGAAAAACCACACTGAGTTCCGTGCTCAACCATAAGCTCAGTGCACAACACAGCATACGCACGGGGCTCTATTTGAACCGCTACGATTATAGATTGCGAAAACGAAATTTTGACCGCGAGACCAATCAGGTTGTGCAACCTCTAAATTCAGTGGCTGACCTTAACACACTTCAGGGTTTTGCGCAATGGAATTACCGGGCCACAGAAAAACTTACTTTTAATACGGGAGTGCACACGCTCTATCTTGCCACTAACAACTCCCTGTCGGTGGAGCCACGTGCCTCCATTAAATTTGATCTTACCGAGCAACAAGCATTTAGTGTTGGCTATGGAATGCACAGCCAGATGCAGCCCATCGGTGTGTATGAAGCGCAAACCGAACTCGCAAACGGAACCTTCACCAAGCCCAATAAAAATTTAGGGTTCAACAAAGCTCATCATTTTGTGCTGGGCTACGACCGATCTATTTCCAAATACCTGCGCGTGAAAACAGAGGGCTACTATCAACACCTCTACAACATCGCTGTAAAAGATGATCCCACCAGTCCATTATCTTCCTTGGTAGTGGAGGAGGGTTTCATCACCGACCCCATGGTGAACAAAGGCACAGGAAGGAATTATGGTTTCGAAATAACGCTGGAGCAATTTCTCCACAACAACCTGTACTTTTTATTGTCCACTTCCTTGTATGATTCAAAGTACAAAACGCTGGACAATGTGTGGCGCAACACCCGCTTCAACGGCAAGCAGGCGGTTAGTTTCACTGCGGGCAAGGAGTTTGATTGGAAGAAAAACAGGGTGTTTGGAATAAACATACGCGCCATTTATACAGGTGGATTTTGGACCACACCGATTGACGTTGCCAAATCGCAAGAGCTTGGCGAAACCCATTATGTTGAAAGCCTTGCTTTTACAAATCAGCTGCCCGATTACTTCCGCACCGATGTTAGGTTTAGCATCAAAAGAAACCGGACCAGGTCAACGTCAACCCTGTCGCTTGATTTGCAAAACGCCACAAACCGGAAAAATCTGGGAGGCCAATATTACGAGCCACGCAGCGGAGAAGTAGTAAAGTGGTACATGGTGCCGCTGTTGCCAATTCTGAGTTACAAAATAGAATTCTGATCAATTTTCTTTGGATGAATGGGGGTTTTGAAAACGGCAATTGTCTTACAACAAAAAACACACTGACTATGAAAAATTTTAATGTTGTCGCCCTATTGTTTGGTTTGTTCTGCCTTACCTCCTGCATTGACGAAGATCCAGGCCCACGCCAATCCGACAGCCGTACCTACCTTGTGGACTTTGACCGTGTTGAAGCCGGTGATGCGTTGATTGTGAACATCCAACAGGGAAACAATTATTCCATACAGGCAGATGGAGACTGTAGAAATCTTGATGACCTGATGGTTTACAAAAATGAGAACACGTTAGTTTTGCATTTTAGCAATTACGATATAAGGCAATAACGCACCACGCTGAACATTACATTGCCCGCTTTGGTTGGTTGCAATTTTTCAGGAGCCGTAAATGCCCGGCTATCTGGCTTTCCACGAGTTGATAAAGTTGATCTTGCATTGTCTGGTTCATCGCTTGCACAATGGGATGTTGAAACCGGAGAATTACATTTTTCATTGAGTGGAGCCTCTCAATTGCTGTTGAAAGGAGAAGGCCAAATCTTGCAAGGCACAATTTCGGGGGCGTCCATACTTTCTGCTTTTGATTATGGATCTACGGAGGTTAAGCTACTCGTTTCCGGGGCCAGCAACGCAAAGGTGAGAGCTTCTCGATCGTTGTATGTAAATGCAACTGGGGCAAGTTCAGTTTTATATCGGGGCAACCCACAACTGATTGTGAAAGCCAGTGGGGCCAGCACCGTAAGGCAGGAATGAAAAACAAAACTGCCATGCTATAGGCGTGGCAGCTGATTTATTAAAGCCAATCTAAAATTTAAACTCTTTCCTTTTGAAGAAGAACAAAGAATGTTCTTGCAAGGATTTTTATGTCATAGATGAAGGAGTTTCTCAAAGCATATTCTACATCCAACTGAATCCTTTCTTCTGGTGACATGTTTTCTTTTCCGCGTTTGGTTACTTGCCACAAGCCTGTGATGCCGGCAGGAGCCAAGAACCTTGCAGCCATGTTGTCGCGGGTCAGTTGCTCTGCTTCGTACAAAGGCAGGGGCCTGTTGCCAACCAACGACATGTCGCCTTTCAATACATTGAACAATTGTGGCAATTCATCAAGGCTGGTGCTTCTTAAAAACTGGCCTAAGCGCGTTACCCGTGGGTCGTTCTTTATTTTGAAGAATATTGCCTTGTCCGATGTTTCGCTATACTGATTGCTGCTTGATAAGTTTTTCAATTCTTTGTCCGATCCCTGGCGCATAGTTCTGAATTTATAAAAATCAAAAACCCTATAGCCAGTGCCCGAACGTTTTGAAATATAAAATATCGAGCCTTTTGATTCGAGCTTTACCGCTATGGCGATCAACAACATGATGGGTGACAAAATAAGAAGGCCGCCCAATGACGCAGCAATATCGATGACCCTTTTCATAGACCACATTTTCTTTGAAGGTAATTGGTCTGGCGAAAACTGTGGAGTGATGGCGATAGGGTGTATTCCTTTTTTTACGTTGCTTTTAAATGACTTGATTTTTTTCAATACATCAACGTGCTTTACGAAATCTTCATTGATTGATCCATAAACATAATCATCAACCTGAAGGGTCAATGCAATTTCTTTTGAGGCCTTATTAAATAGAGGTGTGTAAAGCACTACGGGAATATTCTTAATTCCTAACAGCTTTATCAATGAACTATAATTCTCATCAGCGTTGGCCAACAAAACAACATTAGGTTGAATATCGCCACTTCTCAATTTAGAGATAGCGTTTTGTACAGTTTCCTGATGGCATTGTATAGAAGCGATTTTGTAATCGGTGGCAAGAGGCTGAGCAGAGCCAGATACAAAAAGGAAGATCCTTTCTGAAGTGATTGTTGAGGGGATTGATGCGGGGGCTAAAAATTGAACGGAAGACATAAGTTTAAACGATTAGGTTTACCCGTCTTGCTTCATAATTGTACCAGCTATAAAAATGGCGAAATTGGGCTAAAAACGAATTTTTAAGGAAAGCACGATTCCCGATTTGGGTAAATTAATCCCGTTTAACCGGGATTTTGGGAACGGTAGAACAATTAGAGGGCACCTTAATGTGCCTCAAGCCAATTTTTACCAACCCCTGCCTCCACTTCCATTGGCACATCCAAGATCACGGCCGATTTCATTAGCTCAATTACCTTTGGCTTGACTATTTCCTGTTCGTCTGGATGGAGGTCGAATACCAATTCATCGTGCACCTGCATGATCATTTTGGTTTTCAGGTTTTCGCGTTTCAGCCACTTATGTATTTGTATCATGGCGATCTTAATAATGTCGGCAGCACTGCCTTGTATGGGCGCGTTTATGGCGTTGCGCTCGGCAAAGCCCCGTGTGGTAATATTGCGCGAATTGATATCGCGTAGGTAGCGCCTCCTTCCCAGAATTGTTTCCACGTATTCTTTTTCGCGGGCAAAGTTTATGGAGTCGTCCATATAGCGTTTGATGGCGGAAAATTCTTTGAAATAAGAGTCAATGATTTCGGCTGCTTCAGTGCGCGGTATGCCCAGGTTTTGCGAAAGGCCAAAGGCGGTGCTCCCGTACAAAATGCCAAAGTTCACTTCTTTTGCTTTGCGCCTCATGTCGGGTGTAACTTTTTCCAACGGTACCTTAAAGACTTTTGCTGCGGTGGTGGCGTGTATGTCGCGCTTGCTGCGAAAGGCTTCGATCATGGTTTCGTCTTTGGCAAAGGAGGCGGCAATGCGCAACTCAATCTGCGAGTAGTCGGCTGACATAAAGAGATAGTCAGGATTGCGAGGCACAAAAGCTGCGCGTATCTGCCGGCCTTTTTCGGTGCGGATGGGTATGTTCTGGAGATTGGGATTGTTTGAACTTAACCTGCCGGTGGCAGCCACAGCCTGGCGGTAGTCGGTGTGGATGCGGTGGTCTTGTTTACTCACCATTTTTGGCAATGCATCTACGTAAGTAGAGCGCAGTTTTTCATATTCACGGAAGTCAAGTATTTTTTTTACAATCTCATGCTCGCCCGCCAGCTTCACCAATACTTCTTCACCCGTGGCGTATTGCCCAGTTTTGGTTTTCTTTGCTTTGTTCAACAACTTCAGTCGGTCAAATAAAATTTCGCCCAATTGTTTTGGTGAAGCAATGTTGAACTCCGTGCCGGCCAGTTCATAAATTTCTTTTTGCACTTTTTCACTGTCCTTCTTCAACGCTTCCGACATCCACTTCAATGTTGCGTCATCAATATTCACCCCTTCAAACTCCATTGTGGCAAGCACGCTCACCAATGGCATTTCTACTTCGCGCAACAGCCGCCATTGGCCTTTCTTCTCCAACTCCTCTTGTAGCTTCGGCTTCATTTGCAAAACCAAGTCAGCGCGCTCACAACTTGCATTTGATTTTTCGCCACCCTCGGCAGTCAACTGGTATCCCACATACTGGCTGCACAGAATCCCTAAATCATGCGAGGCTTCCGGCTCAATGAGGTAGTGGGCAAGCATCGTATCAAACAAATTGCCGCGCACGTTAATGCCATACTTCATCAATGCTAATACAGAAGATTTAATGTTGTGCCCAACCTTTGAAATGCGGGCACTCTCAAACAATTCTTTGAACTGATCAAGAATTTGTTTTGGTTCAATGGCCAATGGTATAAAGTATGCTTCACCTTTTGAAAAAGAGCAGATCAGGTCGGTGGCTACAAAGTCGAAATTGGTTGCTTCATCGGTCAATAACTCAAATGAAAATTCTTTTTGTTGATTTAGTTTTTGAATAAGTGCTTCACGTTCTTCTCTTGTGCTCAAAACCGGGTACATCACATTGTTGGTGTCCAATGTCTTCTTATCAACGATCGCTTCTTCCGGGGTTTCCGCATCCTCACCAAACATCGAAAGCTGAGATGGCCTTGTGGCAACTAGTACTGGTGCGGGCGCATTTGACTGAATTCCGAAAATGCGTGGCATCATCGTTTTAAATTCGAGGTCTTCTAAGATCGGTTTCAGCTTTTCGATATCGGGCCCGGTGTAAAGCAGGTCTGCTTCGTCCCATGGCACGGGTACATCGGTAATAATGGTGGCCAATTTTTTTGAAAGCAATGCCTGGTCACCAAACTGTTCTACTCTTTCTTTTTGTTTGCCTTTCAGTTCTCCGGCATGGGCAATCACGTTTTCAACCGTTTTGTATTGCTTCAAAAGTTCGGCTGCGGTCTTGGGGCCAAAGCCCGGTATGCCAGGAATATTGTCGGAGGCATCGCCTTGCAATCCCAACAAATCAATTACCTGCGAAACATTTTCGATGTCCCACTTTTCGCACACTTCTTTGGGGCCAAGTATGTCCACGGCATTGCCCATGTAAGCCGGTTTATAAAGGAGGATTTTCTCGCTCACTAATTGCCCAAAATCTTTGTCGGGCGTCATCATAAAAACATCAAAGCCTTCTTTCTCGGCCCGCTTGGCAATGGTGCCTATAATGTCATCGGCTTCGTAGCCATCCAATTCTAAAATCGGAATATTGAATCCGCGTAGTATTTCCTTCACCTTGGGCACACCCGAACGGATGTCTTCCGGGGTCTCTTGGCGCGTGGCTTTATATTCTTTAAAGAGATCATCGCGAAAAGTTTTGGCAGAGGTATCAAACGCTACGGCAAGGTGAGAGGGCTTTTGTTTTTGGATTACTTCGAGCAATGTATTGGTAAAACCAAACGGCACCGAAGTGTTGATCCCTTTGGAATTGATGCGCGGATTTTTTGTAAAGGCAAAGTGGGCACGATAAATAAGTGCGTAGGCATCGAGCAGAAAAATTTTTTTGATCGGAGTCATGGGGCGAAGATAGAAAGAAGGGATAGAAGTTTGAGCAGGAAAAATCCCCAATCTTGAAATGGTACCTAAAAAAAAGAGCGGAAACAGTTCCGCTCTTAATTGATGATTCTACGAAAGCTGTTAATTTTTATTCTTCAAATCCAGCGCAAAGTCTTTAGCTGTTTTCGCAGTCATGATATCCATAAAGCTCAATGCCCCGTTAGTCACAGGTCCGCCTCCGGTTTGGATTTGTGGCACCACCGCACCTGTATACTTACTAAACGCATCGGCCCACACTTTTTGCACTTCCACTTGTGCTTTCAGTTTCATCTCAAGGGCACCATCTGCCTGCATGATGCGTTGGCGTGCATAGGCATTCGCATCGGCAAGCTCTTTTATTTTTTTTGCTTCCAGGATAGATCCTTCATAGGCAATTTTCTGTTGCAACTTGTCCTGCTCTGCCACTTTCACCTTAGTTTGCGCTTCCACAACCTGCTTGGTTTGCTCTTGCTTTTGTTGATACTCAATTTCCACTAGGGCTTGCTCACCTTTTGCTTTGGCCGTTAGCGTTTGCTGTTGGGCCGTCATCAATTCCTGTTTTGAAATCGAAGACTTGGTTACGGCATCAATGATCTTCACCAATTTTTCATCCACTTTGTTTTCGTAATCCACATCGGTGATGGCTGCATCGGCCACGGTGATGCCGTATTCTTTGATGGAAGAAAGTTTGCGCTTGGGTGATGCATTTTTTTTGTCGTATTGTATTTCGGTTTGATACACTCTTTTCTTTTCCATCTCCAACGAATCAAATACCATTTTCTCTTCTGTTACCAACAGATAAACACCTTCTTTCAATTGGTCTAAAAAATCCTGCGCCATTTGTGCGCGGCCACCGCCATAGTGTTTTTCGCTGCTCATCAATTGGGCCGAAGATTGCAAACACTCTTTTGTATAAGGAGCCAACCGCTTCACCACCAGCGATTGCGGGGTGCGATGGGTGTTGTGTATCAAGATCATTTCTTTTTCATCGGCAGGCAAAATAAACTGGGTGATGCCGCGCACATCCGCAGTGGTGGCATCGCTGAAGCGGATCATGATCTGACCCACCTCAATGCCGTTGTCTTCGATCTCTAACTTGGGCACGGCTTCCTGATAGGTAACAGAAATCTGGTTGGGCCACTCTTTTTCTTTGGCGAAGAAGCCAGCATAAAATATTCCGGGAGCAAACTGCACAATTTGCTCGCCCGTGGTTCGCTCCACCACCGTGCGATTGCCGGCATCGTTCCATGAAAAGGGGTTAACAATAAGAAACATGATCAATCCAAGAATTGACAAAACACCAACAACGATTGTCTTTCTTGAGATGATGGAATTGATGGGATTGGTTGCATTCATTTTATTAAGGGGTTTGATTTTTATTTGAATTGTTGTTTTTGTTCGAGAAATAATTGGTAAGCAGCAATACCACTACGTATGCGACAATACCGAA
>JANOQB010000675.1:0-3952 GCA_031422215.1 Cytophagales bacterium
GACATTAAAAGGGATGCCACAGAACTGGGCATCAAAACCATGATCGATGATCAAAACCTAAACATCATTTCGGGCGAAATAGAACAAATCAAATCCCGGTTGTTTTTTAACAAGGTGATTGATTCTATGGAGTTGGACATCAGCTATTACAGTTTGGGCAAAGTGTTAAAGGATGAAATGTATAAACGGCCACCCTACATGGTGAAGAAAATTAAAGTTGATCCAAGCCATTTTGACAAACCCATTTATTTTGAATCGAAGAGCCCCGATGGCTTTGCGCTTCGGGCAGCCGAAAATGAGGCGGCTGTTGAGGGATTTTTCGGGAAACCGATTGTGATCAATGGTTCTGAGTTTGTTCTTACAAAGACCAATTTTTATGAAGCCAATGATGGCAACGATTATTACTTCATTTTAAACAGCCGGCCGAGCTTGGTGGAATATCTGTCTAAAAACATACGCGTTGATCCACTCAACTTCAATGCCAATACAATCCGTATTTCGTTTCAAGACCACAATGCTTTGAAGGCACATGAAATCGTAAACAAAATCGATTCGCTTTACATTTTATATAGCTATCAGCAGAAGAACTTGGCCAACAAACAAAAAATTGATTGGTTAGACAACGAACTCGTTCAAATTGAAGAACGGATAGAAAATTTTGAAGACTACTTCGAAGACTTCACCCTAAAGAACAAAAGCAGCGACCTGACCACAGACCTAAAAAAAATAATCAACACCATCGACAAACTTGACTCTCAGCGATACAACCTGAACAAGAAAATAATTGAATTGAATATCCTGATCGATGAACTCCAAACCAAAAAGCCCACCGGAACATTGTACATGAAAAACCTGCCGGAGCATCTCAATAAAAAATTGGAGGATTTTCAACGGCTGACACAAGATCGCGACAAACTTGCGCTGTCGTATAATGAAAACACTTTTGCCCTCAAGCAAAAAGAACAGGAACTAAATACATTAAAAGATAATTTGTTTGGTCAACTCGCCAATCTTAAAAAAGAGTGGATGACTTCGTTGGCCGAACTGGGCAAGAGAAAAGAGAACTTAGAAAGCGAGTTTAGGCAAATGCCCGATAAAAACACGCAGTATTCCAAAAACCAGCGCCACTACAAACTCTATGAAGAATTCTATCTGGCCATGATGCAATCGAAGGCCGAATTTGAAATTGCCAAGGCAGGAAGCACCCCGGATTTTAAAATATTGTCCAGTGCCACACTTCCCGTAAAACCGATATCGCCACAAAGAAATCTTATTTTGGCTATCGGTTTTGTTGCCGGCATTGTGTTGAGCATTTTCTTTATCGGGTTCTTATACCTGATCAACAATAAAATAATCAGCATCAAAGAATTAGAGAATGGAACCCATGTGCCCATACTGGCGGCCATACCCATGTCGCACCATACCACCGAAACCATTTTTCATGTTATCGACAATCCGAAATCGGTAGTAAGCGAAGCCATCCGCACCTTGCGCACCAACCTTGAGTTTTTCTCTTCGGGCAACGAGAGCAAGGTCATTTCTATTTCCTCTACCATTTCCGGTGAAGGAAAATCTTTTTTGGCCGTAAACTTAGGCGGTGTGTTTGCCCTATCCAGAAAAAAAGTTGTGTTGGTTGATCTGGACATGCGCAAGCCCAAGAACGACAAGTATCCGGCAGGAAGTGATGCCAACAAAGGAATGAGCACTATCCTGATCAGAAAAAATAATTGGAAGGAATGCCTGATCCATACATCCCTGGAAAATTTTGACTTTCTTCCTTCTGGCCCTCACCCGCCAAACCCATCCGAACTTTTATCCAACGGGGAATTTGTTGAACTACTGGATGACCTTAAAAAACATTATGAATATATAATCATCGACACCCCGCCCGTTGGCCTGGTTACTGATGGCATCATGGCCATGAAGCGTTCTGATGTTTCCATCTATGTGTTCAGGGCAAATTATTCCAACAAAGATTTCATGCATAATCTTTTGCGCATCGTTACATTCAATAAATTGAAGAATGTTTCTGCCATACTCAACGCAATGCCCTTGATGGCCTCCTACGATGGCTATGGATATTATGAAGACCGGACACCATTAAAAAAACGCTGGAAAAAAATATTCAGTAGATCGTGATATCTTTCTTTAAGAATAAACGCGATTCGATTCAAAAAACCATTGCCACCGACATGCACTCGCACCTGCTTGCTGGGCTGGATGACGGAGTGAAGACCCATGAGGAAGCACTTGAAATCATACAAGAACTTCAACGCCTGGGCTACAGCAAGTTGATCACCACGCCTCACATCATGAGCGACTACTACCGGAACGAACCGGGCCAGATCATTTTGAAAGCTGCTGAATTGAATAAGTTTTTGCAGGAACATCAAATGCCTGTTATTGTGGAGGCAGCCGCTGAATATTACCTCGATGAAAACCTGATCAAGGGAGTGAATGCTCCTGAAAAACTCTTGTGCTTCGGGGCCAATTACTTGTTGTTTGAAACCAATTTTTTCTCCGAGCCCTATCAACTGAATGATTTTATCTTCACCGCCATCACACAGGGGTATAAACCTATACTGGCCCATCCCGAGCGCTATCAATATATGACGATGAAAAAAGCGGAAGAATTGCGCGACCGCGGTGTTTTACTTCAAGTGAACATCCCTTCTATTGTTGGCTATTATGGAAAACCCATCGAGCGCATGGCCGTGAAATTAATAGAGCAAGCGTGGGTGGATTTTCTTGGGAGCGACTGCCATAGTCCGTTGCAATGCAGTGTGGTGAAAGACGCTTTTCAAAATAAGAATTTCAAAAAAGCGTTGGATTTGCCCCTTCTTAACAATACACTTTGATATGATTGTTGTTACCGGAGCCAACGGACTTTTAGGAAGCCATCTTTTAAGAAGGTTAGTGAGTGAAAATGTGCCGGCCATCGGTGTAAAAAAACCTAACAGTGAAACAGCTATTGCAAAAGACCTTGCCGCGATTGAATGGCGCGAAGCTGATTTGCTTGACGTGGAGGCATTGACCGAAGCATTGCGGGGCGCAACCACGGTGATCCATTCAGCCGCGCTGGTCACGTTCAATCCGCGATCGAGAAAAAATATTTTGGATGTGAATGAAAACGGCACGAAAAATATCGTGAACGCGTGCTTGGCTTTAGGAGTGCAGCACCTGATACACGTAAGTTCAGTAGCGGCCATTGGCAGACAAAAAAATGTTCGCCATATCAATGAAGAGAGCAAGTGGCAAAGCGGAGAACTGAATACCGACTATGCCTTGTCCAAGCATCTGGCCGAACTGGAAGTATGGCGCGGGCATGAAGAAGGCCTGAAGGTAGCCATTATAAACCCTTCGGTAATACTTGCTCCTTTCCATCAAAACAAAAGCAGTGCACAGCTCTTTCGATATGTAATGCAAGAAAAAAAAATCTACACCGATGGTCATATAAACTACGTGGATGTGCGCGATGTAGTGGAAATGATATGGCAGATACATGCGCAAAAAATCGATGGCGAAAGGTTCATAGCCAATGGCGGGCAAACTTCTTTCAAAAATCTTTTTGAACAAATTGCCTCCCGGCTGAACAAGAAACCGCCATCCTTAAAATTACCGGTCCGATGGCTAACGGCTCTGGCTTTTGCCGAAGAATGGCGCAGTAGGATTACCGGAAAAGAACCTCTCATTTCCCGGCAATCAGCAAAATCAGTAAGGGAAACGTTCCACTATTCAAACAAAAAGACATTACAAAAATTGGGAATCCAGTTTCAAACCCTTGAAAACACCTTAGATTGGTGCTGTGCGCACTATTCGAGTACTTATACTACAAACATTTAAAACTTGCAACCTTGACCGGATTTAATTAATAACGGAAATTTGTACTCGATCTGTTGGTTAAAATAAATTTTACCTACTTTAGGAAAACACTTTTACGGATGGCCCAGGA
>JANOQB010000676.1:0-2602 GCA_031422215.1 Cytophagales bacterium
CCTATATGAAGCTGGGCAAATACAAATTAGGCTTGCTCATCAATTTTAATGTGGCGAGATTGAAAGAAGGAATTAAACGCGTAATCAATGGCACTCTGTGACCTTCGTGCTCTCCGTAATAAAACTGTTAACTACCAAGTACACAAAGAAAAAAAGCGTGAAAGAACAACGTGATGACAGACGAAAATTTTAAGAACCAAATCATACAAGGCATTCCCGAAGTATTGCCTGTCAAGAAACCGTATGACCATTCGGTGAGCCACTCACCAAAAAGAAAGGACATCCTTTCTGCCGAGGAGAAGAAACTCGCGGTAAGAAATGCCCTGCGCTATTTTCATCCAAGCCATCATGAAGTTTTAGCCCCAGAATTTTTTCAGGAACTGCAAACTTATGGCCGTATTTACATGTACCGCTTCATGCCAGACTATAAAATGTTTGCACGGCCTATTCATCAATATCCACATCGCTCGTTGCAAGCAGCCGCCATCATGCTAATGATCCAGAACAATCTTGATCCTGCCGTGGCGCAACATCCGCATGAGTTGATCACATACGGTGGCAATGGTGCCGTGTTTCAAAATTGGGCGCAGTATATACTTACCATGAAGTACCTCGCCACCATGACGGATGAACAAACCTTGCACATGTATTCCGGCCACCCGATGGGCGTGTTTCCTTCCAGCAAAGATGCACCGCGCGTTGTTGTTACCAATGGCATGATGATTCCCAATTATTCGAAGCCCGATGATTGGGAAAAATTCAATGCGCTGGGTGTTACGCAATATGGGCAGATGACGGCCGGCAGTTATATGTACATAGGGCCGCAGGGAATTGTGCATGGCACCAACATCACCATACTCAACGCAGGCCGGAAAATTTCTAAACAGGGTGAAGGATTGGCCGGAAAATTATTTTTGACTTCCGGCCTGGGTGGCATGAGCGGTGCACAGCCCAAAGCAGGAAATATAGCCGGATGTGTTACGGTGGTTGCCGAGGTGAATGCAAAGGCAATTATAAAAAGATATGAGCAAGGCTGGGTGGATGAAGTGGTTACGGATGCAAATGAACTGGTGAATCGCGTGAGCAAAGCAAAGGCTAAAAAGGAAATTGTTTCGATCGCCTATCAGGGAAATATTGTGGACGTGTGGGAAAAATTTGACGAAGCGAATATTTTTGTTGACATGGGCTCTGATCAAACCTCGCTGCACAACCCGTGGGCTGGTGGATATTATCCAATGGGATTGAGTTACGAACAGGCCAACGCACTTATAACGGAGAACCCCGATGAATTTAAAAAGCAGGTTCAACAGTCGCTGCGAAGGCAAGCACAGGCAATCAATCGGCACACAACCAAAGGCACTTACTTTTTTGATTATGGAAATGCGTTTCTGCTGGAGGCCTCGCGCGCTGGGGCGGATGTGATGAACCAAGATGGAGTCAACTTCCGGTATCCATCGTATGTGCAGGATATTATGGGCCCGATGTGTTTCGATTATGGCTTTGGCCCCTTCCGGTGGGTGTGCACATCAGGCAAACCGGAAGATTTATTTTACACCGATCAGCTCGCTGCCGAAGTGCTAGAAGAATTGTTGACAACTTCTAATGCTGAAATTCAATCGCAGTTGAAAGACAACATTCATTGGATAAAATCCGCTAAGGAAAACCGATTGGTGGTGGGCTCGCAGGCGCGGATACTATATGCAAACTCGGAAGGAAGGATAAAAATAGCGGAAGCATTTAACCAAGCAATCCGCTCAGGGAAAATTGGTACTGTTGTGCTGGGCCGCGACCATCACGATGTGTCGGGCACCGATAGCCCGTATAGGGAAACATCAAACATTTATGACGGCTCGCGCTTCACTGCCGACATGGCGATACACAATGTGATTGGCGATTCGTTTCGCGGGGCCACATGGGTTTCCATTCACAATGGGGGCGGTGTTGGCTGGGGCGAAGTGATCAATGGAGGGTTTGGCCTGCTGCTGGATGGAACTGCGGAGGCAGACAGAAAGTTGAGGAACATGCTTTACTTCGATGTGAACAACGGTATTGCTCGCAGGGCATGGGCGCGCAATGCTGGTGCGATCAGTGCGATAGAAATGGAATCGGAAAGCATCACATTTACTATGCCTTATCTGGCTGATGACGGATTGATAAACAAACTGTTATAAATAATGCGCTCCATTTCCCTGTTGATATTTAAAATCACCGGATGGAAAGTTGTTGGAAGTTTTCCAACTGAGTTGAGAAAATTTGTGCTGGCAGTAGCGCCCCACACCAGCAACTGGGATTTTGTGATCGGTATAATGGCGCGCAGTATTTTAAAGTTGAAGAATACAAAGTTTTTAGGAAAAGACTCGTTGTTCAAACCACCATTCGGCTGGTTGTTCCGTTGGCTGGGAGGTCAGCCTGTTGACCGCTCCGTCCACCATGATGTGGTGCATCAAGTGGTGGATTACTTCAACGCACATGATGACTTTATCCTTGCACTGGCACCTGAGGGAACGCGCAAGAAAGTAGATAAACTGCGCACCGGTTTCTATTACATCGCAAAAGGGGCAAAGGTGCCAATCATTCCTGTCGGTTTTGATTTTTTGAAAAG
>JANOQB010000677.1:0-14011 GCA_031422215.1 Cytophagales bacterium
TTATTGAGAACCTATAGTGGCACGGACACCACTTCACCCACAGTTGTCATCACCTCAGCCACGGCTGACCCAACCAATGTTTCGCCAATACCGGTCACGATTGTTTTTAGCGAAAGCGTGACAGGATTTGTAATAGGTGATGACCAAATTCTTTTCGGACAAAAGTGCAAACTGACCTTGCCGCGAAAATACTGCACACAACAGCCGGCTCGACTCGCCTTCCCCTTTCGGATATTGGATGGCCAGAGACGTCTCCAAAGCCTTATCTATTAATTGCCGACTCACACCAATGTCCTTTAAAAAAAACTGGATGGCCATGGCATTCAATTTTTGAATTTTGGCAGTATCCGGCAGAAGGGCAACTGATGCTATCAAGCTGTCAATCTTGGTTTGGGCGCCAGCGGGTACGGTCAACAAAACCAGGAGTATAAAAAGAAGTGTTGATTTTCTTTGTGTCAGGATGCTCACCATTAAACAGTTTCAATTACTATTGCATTCCGAAAATAGGTAAAATCCTTGAAAGGTATAGGCCTATTTCACGAAAGTTGGCGAAGGCACAGGTTGCTTCTGGGAATGTTCTGGTGGAATTGTTCAGAATTTTGCATTTCAGCGATTTTAAGTGACTCTTATCCTTTTCATTAAATATTTACCATAGCATTCCCAGTAGAACCAAAAAATAATCTCTGAAGAATTTTATAAGACGGAGATTTAAATCTATCGTTCAATATCACAAATGTCGAACAGGGCGAATGCCGAACCGCATGCTCAACAATTTTGAATTGGAATCTTGATTTTTTAAAGTACGGTAATACGCTCCATCAACTCCATGCGGTAGGTCTGCGACAGCGGGATTTTGATAAGGCCAATACAAATGTTGGTTTCGTTAATGGACGTTACCATTTCAAAATTCACCAGGTAAGAACGGTGAACGCGCAAGAACGATTTTGCGGAAAGGTTTTCCTCTACTTGTTTCAGGGTGTGGCTTATGATGTAAGATTGCTTGGCCGTAAAAACTTTGGCGTAATTGTCAAATGCCTCTACATACAGAATGTCTTTGGCGTCTAATGCCACCATGTCATTTTTCTCTTTCACAAAAAATTTCTCCGATGACAGGGGTGGCTTTTTGTGTTTGTACAACGCCATCTCCACATTGATGAGCAGATCGCGCTCATCAAATGGTTTTAAGATGTAAGCCTGTGGCTCGGTGGCTTTGGCGCGGTCTAATGTGGCGCGGTCGTAAAAAAGATGTGATAAAAATGAACGGGAGCTTGTGCTTGGTGCGCACCTCCGAGGCGAACTGTACCCCATCGCGGTTGCCTTTTATTTGTATGTCGAGCAACACCAGGCTTGGTTTGGATTTGGAAAGCAAAGCCGAAGCCTCATCGGCATTGTCCACCGGCCCCATAATGCCATAGCCCTTTTCGGTGAGCGTGCCAGCTATGTCATCGGCAATGAGCGGCTCATCTTCTACGATCAATATGGATTTTGCTGAATTCATTTTTTAGAAATCCCGGTAAGATATCCAAAAGTAACCCTTTTAAAATCTTTGATTAATATCAAAGACTGAGCAAATCAAAAAACCATGTTGAAAATAGCTTGCCTTATTTGCTCAAAGTATTGTGGCCTAACGGATGATATTCTTGAAATGACCTCCACCACGGTGTAGGACTGGATCAATTGACACTTCACATAAGATGGTTTGGCCAGTGGTTTGGTAAGCATCACGTTGGTCAACTCGAAAGTAAATTCATCATGATACTCTTTCGATGAAATCATTACTGCATAAAATATATCTTCCACTTCTAAAACATGTTGATTGGAAACTACCAATGCCGGATGCACTTTGACTTTGCCATCAGGCAGTTCAAATTTAACTTCTACAATATCACGCTGGTTTACTTTTACTACAAGTATTTGGCAATTGCTTTGTTCTTCCTTTTTACAATGGATTTTTTTATGGTTTCGTGTTCCTGTAAAGCTGATATCAATGCTTTTCGTTTACCATGGGACGAAACTTTCTTTTTACAAAATTCATTGATGAAAGCACGGCTGTAAGCTGTTTTGCTCTGGCGGGAGAATCAATTTCTACACGAAGGGTTTGCATTTTATATGTTTTAACAAAAAAAGTATTTTATTCTGAAGCCTACATCTTTAACCTTGCCGCTGAGGCTTTTTAATCTCATCAATTTTTTTTTCATCTCAGATAACCCACCCAACATTGCATCACTTTAAAATCATTTGCCAATTCTACCTGCGACTTAAAAACACCAAACACCGAAGAGCCTGATCCGCTCATGCTGGCATACAGCGCACCGCTATCATAAAGTTTTTTCTTGATTTCCCGGATGGCAGGATGTTTTTCAAATACGGACTTTTCAAAATCATTTATCAAATTTTCTCCCCATTCGCTGATGGGGCGTTTCAAAATCTCTGATAGCTGTTGAGCGGGAGCATGAGGCTTCACACCCTTATATGCCTCCGCTGTAGAAACATGGATATCGGGTTTTATCAGCACGAGATAATATCCTTTCAGGCTCAAGGGCAATCCTTCAAGTTGCTCTCCCCTTCCACTACCAATCATGGGTTTATCCTCAATAAAAAACGAGCAGTCGCTGCCAAGCTTCGAAGCAAAGCCGTGCAACACATCTGCCGAAAGGCGTAAATCAAAAATGGAATTTAACATCCGCAATGTAAAGGCTCCATCCGATGATCCTCCGCCAAGCCCGGCCCCTGTGGGCAACACTTTATGCAAATGGATTTTTACCGGGCCCATATCAAATCCGCTTCGCAAAAGATGATAGGCTTTGATGCAAAGATTGTCTTCTTCCTTGCCGGGAATAGCCGCGCCTGAACTCGTGAAAGAAAATCCGTTGGCGGGAATGATTTCCAAAATGTCCGTCCACGGCACGGGATAAAAACACGTTTCGACAGTATGATATCCATCATCACGTTTGGAAACCACATGAAGGCCGAGGTTTATTTTGCAATGGGGGAAGGAAACCATACGGGATGCTGGATGCTCGATGCTGGATGTCACGTTTCAAGAATCCAGTATCAAGAATCTGATATTATTTTTTCAACCGCTCTATCAATTCATTCGTAATGCCCGAAGAAGAGAAGCCGCCATCGTGCATCAGGTTTTGCATCGTTACCATGCGGGTGTAGTCGGAGAACATGATGGCGATGTAATTGGCGCAATCTTCGGCAGTGGCGTTGCCCAATGGCGACATCATTTGTGCAAAATCAAAAAACACATCGAAGCCTGAAATGCCGGTGCCAGCGGTGGTTTTGGTGGGCGATTGAGAAATCGTGTTCACTCGTACTTTCTTTTTGGAGCCATACCGCTGGCCATAGCTGCGGGCAATGGATTCCAACATTGCTTTTGCCTGCGCCATATCGGTGTAGTCGGGATAGGCGCGCTGCGCGGCAATGTAGCTGAGTGCCACCACCGAGCCCCACTCGTTCATGGCATCTAATTTTTCGGAAGTCTGCAACACTTTATGAAATGAGAGGGCCGATATATCGAGGGTTTTTAAATACCAATCGTAATTCATGTCGCCATATTGTTTGCCTTTGCGGATGTTTGGGCTCATGCCAATAGAATGTAGCACAAAATCAAGTTTGCCGCCCAACACTTCCATGGATTTGGAAAACAAATTGGTGAGGTCCGCTTCCAAGGTTGCATCAGCAGGGATCACTTCCGCTTCGCAGGCTTTTGCCAATTGGTTGATGGTGCCCAAGCGCATGGCGATAGGCGCATTGGTGAGCGTGAAAGTGCCTCCCTCCTCTTTTACTCTGAGCGCTGTTTTCCAAGCGATTGAATTTTCATCGAGCGCCCCGAAAATTATTCCTCTCTTTCCTTTAAGCAGATTGTTGCCCATGATCTTTTGGTTTTAAAGTTTGGGCAATATTACAAAATTCCCATTCACAGCACCTATTTTTGGTGCCCATGAATCTACACGCAACAGCACCCATCGGAATTTTTGACAGCGGCATAGGCGGCCTCACCGTGGCGCAGGCCATCAAACAAGTATTGCCAAACGAAAACATAATTTACTTTGGCGACACGGCCCATCTCCCTTACGGGGATAAATCGGAAGCCGCCATTCAGGCATACTCGATCAAGATTGCCGATATTTTATTGAAGAAGGGCTGCAAGGTAATTGTGATCGCCTGCAACTCGGCCAGCTCTGCCTCCTACGAATTGCTGAAAGAATATGTGCGCAACCACGTACACATCATCAACGTGATCGACCCGATGGTAGAATATATTTCGCAAAATTTTTCTGACAAGCGCATTGGGTTGATCGGCACAAAACGCACGGTGCAATCGGGTATTTATGCCCGCAAAATAAAAGAGGCCGATCGCGGCATCGTGCTGCAATCGCTGGCCACACCGTTGCTAGCACCCATGATCGAGGAAGGATTTTTCAATAATCAAATCAGTCACGAAATCATTGCGCAATACTTGGCCGATAATTCACTGAAAAATATTGAAGCCCTCGTGCTGGCCTGCACCCATTATCCGCTTATAAAAAAAGAAATTTCAGCATTCTATAATAACAAGGTGACCGTGCTGGACTCTGCCCATGTAGTGGCATTGGCACTTGAAAAACATTTGGAGACAACTGGATTGAGAAACAAAGATGGTGTTCATGAAAACCACTTTTTTGTTTCTGATTACACCGAATCCTTTGAAGCTTCTACACGGCTTTTCTTTGGTGAGAAAGTAAGGTTGGAGAAGCATGAGTTGTGGAGTTGATGAATACGCGTCCTTCCAGAACTACTTATTCTCTTTGATCTCCAACGTACCGTAATAATCCATTGTCTTTAGTATACCTTCCTTATTTTTTTCCTTCAGTTTATTTTTTTTTATAAATTTCTTCATATCATTCCAATATTTGCCCGTGTATTCACTCAAGAGTTTTTTATTGACATACGGCTTTGTTTTTTTTGGGAACCATTCAAACTTCTCTATATCAGATTCAACCCATGAGAAGTACACTTCAATTTCTCCATTCTCTTTAACAAAGAATATACTTTCCCGCTGTTCATGCCCAACTTTCTGATAATAAACTGCACCCAATTGATTTGAATAGGTTTCTACGAAAGGTTTCACACGAAAAGTTTTAGACAAGACAGCAAAATGCTTGAATTCGTACAATACTTCAAAAAGTTGATAACCTTCCTCACCTGTTTCATCAAACCTGTAATTAAACGAAGCAAATTTTCTATCAGCCGATTTCTCGCCATCGTAATACTTCATCAGCAAAATGTTTTTAGGTGAAACAGTCAATATCTCCTTATCTCCATCACCCGGTTTTTTGAATTTAATAAGTCCCAGTTTATCGTTGTGCTGGATAAGTCCCTTCAAAACGATTTCATCTTTCATTAAAGTTAAGATGCCTTCCTTCCAACCTGTATTCAATCCCAGTTTATCAAATTGGGCCCATGCAACCGGGCAAAAGATTGTAAAAATAATTGCTGCTAGTATTTTCATTGAAATGACGAGTATCTGTTAACTACACATTTATTTCTGACCATAAACCAAATTGCCTTGCAAGGATAATTATTTTTAGGAGAAAACTATATTTTCAGAATGGTAAGTGACTTACCTTACCACTTAAATTACATCTGTGCCCACAACCCTTCTCTTCTTTCTCCCTTTCATACTTTTATATACCGTGCTGGTGGTGTATGCCGAAAGGAAAATCTCGGCCTTTATGCAAGACAGGCTGGGGCCAATGGAAGTTGGTTATTATGGCATTCTGCAAACCGTTGCCGATTTATTAAAACTCCTTCAAAAGGAAGACATTGTTCCTACAAACGCCAACCGAAGATTGTTTCAAGTTGCACCGCTGCTAATTTTTATTCCGATTTTCATTGGGTTTTCCATGCTGCCCCTCACACCGGGTTGGGCGGAACCAGCATTCTCATCGGCTGTTTTCTTTGTCTTTGCCATACTCTCGTTGGACGTAATCGGTATTGTGGTGGCCGGCTGGGCATCCAACAATAAATACAGCATGTTGGGCACCATACGGTCGGCCGCGCAAATCATTTCGTATGAAGTGCCCCTTACACTTTCCGTGTTGTGCGTGTGTGTACTAAGCCAAACATTAGACTTGCAGGAAATTTCCTTTCAGCAAGGCATCATGATCAACGAAAGCAATAAAGAATTATCTCAGACAAATTATTTGTTCGGCATCCGGCAACTTGGTATTGACATCACCCTGAACGGAGGCTTCCTAGCCTGGAATGTATTTCGCATGCCCGTGTTATTTTTTGCGTGGATCATTTTCTTCATCGCCTCCTTAGCAGAAAGCAACCGCGCACCGTTCGATCTGCCCGAAGCAGAATCGGAATTGGTGGCCGGCTTCCACACCGAATATTCCGGCTTTCGCTGGGCCGTTATCATGCTGGCCGAATATGCCGTGATGTTGCTGGTAAGTTTTGTGGGTGTGATTTTGTTCTGGGGCAGTTGGAACACGCCCTTGCCAAACGTAGGAACCTGGAAGTTTGCCGAATGGACTACCGGAGCATGGAATACTTACTCTTTGCACGCTTGGGGCATTTTTTGGCTGGTTTCCAAAACGCTGATTATGGTATTCTTGCAAATATGGGTGCGCTGGACATACCCTCGCATACGCATAGACCAATTGACTTCATTAAGTTGGAAATATTTAACACCGGCTTCTTTACTTTTAGTGATTATCTGCGCACTTTGGAAATTATGGCTCTCGTGATCGTGAGGAAAAAAATACATACTATAGTCCTAACCCTGCTTTGCTCTTTTTGCTTTACACAATCATTTTGTCAAAACAATACGGATAGCCTCGAAAACACACTTCAAAATAAACTTTCAGACTCTGTCCGCCTGATAACCTTCATCAAATTATCAGAACAAAAACAATACACGGATTTTGTAAATGCCATTCTGTATGCCGATAAAGCATTTGCCATTGCCGAAGGGAAAAATTGGCCCTGGGCCAAACGGTTGGTGTACGGACAGCTTGCATTTTTGGCCACCATAAGTGGTGATTTTTCAACGGCCATGAAATATGATAACCTAAACCACCAGATGAATCTGGATGCGTTGGATAGTGCCGCCATCGCTCAAACGCTCAACTTCCTGGGAAATGATTATTACGAACTGGGGAAGTATGACGAAGCCTATTATCATTTCACGCAATCGTACAGGATGGCCCGAGCCCTTGATGACCAAAAGAAAATGGCCATTGCAATCTTTAATATCGGGTTGGTGCTTACCGAGCTGGGGCAATATGAGATGGCACTAAATCATTATAACTTCAGTCGTGATATCAGCGAAAAGGTTGGCGATCTGGACGGTTTGGTTTTTGTGTTGGAGGCAACCGGTGAACTGTATCTCAAAAGGAACGAATACAAAAAATCTGAAGAATATTTAGTGGCTGCACTAAAAGCCGTGCGGGAGCGCAACCTCACTATCATTGAGCCCAAGACATTAAAAGCATTGGCGCGTGTAAAATTTAAACAACTGGAATACAAGAAGGCATTTGCCTACTACGACACGGCTCTGGTTCAGCACAAAAAAGCCAAAAACGAATTTGGTGTGGCCAAAGCCAACTTAGGTAAGAGCGAGATTTACATTGAGCAGCAAAAATTTGATGAAGCACAAACCCTGATTGAAGCCAGTTTGATTACGGCCAAAAAGGTTAATGCAGAAAAAATGACCATCGATTGCTATAAGCAACTGGCAACTGTGGCTGAAAAAATGGGTGATCATGAAATTAGTCTTGAGTATTATAAAAATTATCAACAATTGGAAGATAGCTTGTTCAGTACCAAAATGCTGGAAAAAATTTTTCAGGATCAACTCCGCACTCAGGCGGAAGTAAAAGACACGGAGATTGCCACCTTGAGCAAGGCCAAGTCCGAACAGGAAAGCATTATGAAAAGGCAGGAACTGTTGCGCAATGTGTTGATCGTGGTGATGGTGCTTTTTGGAATTTTATTGCTCACCATGTACCGAAGCCGGATACGGAGGATAAAGATCAACAACATGTTGCTAGAGCACCAAAATGAAATGCGAAAGCGAAGCCAGGAACTCCAGCAACTCAATGAAGTAAAAGATAAATTTCTTTCCATTGTTTCGCACGATTTGCGCTCGCCCATAAACTCATTAACAGCCATATTGGATCTTGCTGACAAGAAAAACCTAAGTGTGGAGGAGTTCAATCAATTGAATGTAGAAGTTAGGAAACGGTTGAACCAGGTGAGCAGGCTTATCAACAACTTGCTGGACTGGGCATTGTTGCAAATGGACAACATGAAAATCCAGCAGGTAAAAATTGACCTGGCCAACCTGGTGGACGATAACCTGAAATTGCTGGAAGCTATGCCGGCAAAAAAAATCCAATGCTTAAATTTGGTGCCATCAAATACGTTTGGATGGGCCGATCCCAACATGATCAACCTGGTTTTGCGCAACCTTATTTTTAATGGAATGAAATTTTCGGAAACGGGTGGCACCATTGAAGTTTCGTGCAAAGACCATGATCCGAAATTTGTTGCCGTGGCCGTGAAGGATTATGGCGTGGGCATAAGCCGTGAGGCACAAAAATTATTGTTTGCAAAAACGGAGGGCTACACCACGCGCGGCACGGCCAACGAAAAGGGCACCGGCCTAGGCCTTATATTGTGCAAAGAGTTTGTAGAAAAAAATGGAGGCAAAATTTGGTTTGAAAGTGAGGAAGGCAAGGGCAGCACTTTTTGTTTCACAATTCAGAAACCAGTTGAACAGGTCTGATCTTTTCCTTCTATTTTTGTTCAACGTATGAAGCAACCTGTCACTACCTATTGGTCATCTATCGGCATTGCTGTGCGCACCCTCGGCCAAGGTCTTGCACTAACTTTCGCCCATATCATAAAAGCCAGAAAGGGCAGGTCACCGTTAGCCATTCAGTCGCCTTCTTATTTCGAAAACCAGCAAGGCATTGCCACGGTGCAATATCCGTTTGAGTCCATACCCGTGCCCGACAATGGCCGCTATAAATTGCACAACGAAATTGACGACTGCATTGTGTGCGACAAGTGCGTGAAGGTTTGCCCCGTAAACTGCATTACCATAGAACCGATAAAAAGTCCGGAAGAATTTGGCAAAACATCGGACGGCACCCCCAAACGGATTTATGCCGCCAAGTTTGATATCGACATGGGCAAGTGTTGTTTCTGCGGGTTGTGCACCACGGTGTGCCCCACCGAATGCCTCACCATGACCAAAGAATTTGATTTCTCCACCTTCGATATAAAAAACCATTACTTCGAATTTGGCAACATGGCCCCACACGAAATTGAAGCGAAAAAAAATCAGTGGGAGGAACATCAGAAAAATAAAATCAAACCACCTCCTCCACAGCCATGAACCCAGCTACGCTTACTTTATATGTGTTTGTTGCTGTCGCAGTGGTGTCGGTAGTGGTGATGGTGCTGACACGAACTGTTTTTTTTGCAGCCTTATCGCTTATCGTATGTCTTATTTCCGTGGCCGGGATTTATGCACTACTTTATGCAGAATTTCTCGCCATTACACAATTGATTATTTATGCAGGCGGTGTGCTGGTGCTAATCCTTTTTGGCATCATGCTCACCAACCAGATAGATGGAAAAACGCAACGTACCGAGTCGCACCAAGTAGTTCCGGGCCTTGTTGTTTCCATCATACTGTTCACTACCCTGATTGCGGCCTTTGATAAAACTTCGTTCACGCAAAGCGATATCGTTCCTGCGCCCGGCAATCACATCAATACCATTGGGATTGAACTAATGAGCACCTATAGTGTCCCCTTTGAAATAGGTGGCATCCTGCTGTTGGTTTGTTTGATCGGGGCATCGCTCATAGCATCGTCTTTTAAAAAAAATGACCATGCGTGAACCGACCCTGCTTTTTTTCCTAAGTGCATTTCTTTTTTCGGCAGGCATGCTCATTGTGTTCACCAAGAAAAATGCCATTATGGTTTTGCTGGGCATTGAGCTCATGTTAAATGCCGCCAACTTGAACTTGGTCGTGTTCAGCCGCCAAAACATTTTGCTTGAAGGCCAGTTCTTTGCTTTGTTCGTGATTTTGGTTGCGGTGTGTGAAGCGGCAGTTGGCATAGCCATCATCTTGAAAGCGTATCATTACTACCATACTTCGGTGCCCGATCAGATCAGCGACATAAAGGAAAAAAATTGACAGAGTCAATTTCTTCATCCCCTTCAATTTGGTTGGCACTAGCAGTGCTTTGCATCCCGTTGCTATCTTCGCTCCTCTGCTTTGCCATCAACCGAAACTATGCTTGGCTGGCACCGTTGGCCGGAAGCATTCTTCTGTTGGGAACATGCATTGGTTCAGCCATTCTTTTTTTTCAATTTCAAAACAACGAGGTGCCCGTCTATTCCGTGCCGTGGTTTTCTTTAAACCAAAAAATAATCCACGCAAGTTTGCTACTTGATAATAATGCTTTGATCATGGTAGTTGTGGTCTCCTTCGTTTCCTTCTTTGTCCATGTTTATTCCATCGGCTATATGGCCAACGACAGCGCACTGCCACGTTACTTTGCTTTGCTCAGTTTTTTCACCTTCGCTATGCTGGGCCTTGTAATGAGCGGCAATCTGTTGGTCGCATTTTGTTTTTGGGAGTTGGTTGGTTTTAGTTCTTACCGGTTGATCGGGCATTGGCACGAAAAACTAAGCGCGACCAAAGCATCCACCAAATCATTTATCATAAACCGCTTAGGCGATTTGGGGTTCCTTATTGGCATGATGATCCTTTGGTCGTGGACGGGCAATCTGGAAATATCAACGTTTGATTTTTCGGGTGTGCCCACGTTTTGGATGACGGCAGCAGGGATTTGCATTTTTATGGGAGTGATCGGCAAGTCGGCACAGTTTCCATTGTTCCATTGGTTGCCCGATGCCATGGAGGGACCCACCCCGGTTTCGGCTTTGATCCACGCAGCCACGATGGTGGTGGCTGGCGTTTTTTTATTGATCCGGATAGCAGTTCTCTTTAATGCCGATGCGCTGATCGTTATTTCAATAATTGGCGCGATCACAACCATACTTGGCGCATTAGGCGCACTCTTCCAGTTCGATATAAAAAAAATATTGGCTTACTCTACCATTTCGCAATTGGGTTTTATGGTGATGGCCATTGGTGCAGGTGCTGCCGAGGGTGGTTTTATGCATTTGCTCCATCATGCGTTTTTCAAGGCGGGATTGTTTCTGGGTGCAGGTGCCATCATCCATGCCATGCGCCAGGCGTATCATTACAACGCAGTGCCGGTTGATGTGCAGGACATCCGTAATCTTGGAGGGTTGCGCAAAAAATTGCCGGTCACATTTTTCTGCTTTATAATCTGTGCGAGCGCATTGGCAGGCATTCCATTCACTTCCGGATTTGTTTCGAAAGAAGTGATCTTAACACAAATGAGCATGTGGGCCGGAGATGAATTTTCGTGGAGGTGGTTGGTCTTGCTCACTGCCTGGCTTGCCTCTGCTCTTACTGCTCTCTACACATTCAGGATGGTGTGGTTTATATTTTTTAACAAACCCAAGCATGTGATTGCCATGGAAGAAGTACCGGGCATCATGCGGCTTCCCATGTTGCTGTTGGCCTTAGGCTCGCTCGCGCTGTTCATCTCTTTCAATCCGTGGCATATTTCTTCTTTCATCAATAGGTGGATGGTCACTTTTCCCGAATCCAACAAAGTCGTCTCCTTGTTCTCTGTGCTGATCGTTGCCCTTGTCTTAGTGGCTGCTTTTTTCCTTTACCGCAAACAGGAGTTGGCAAATCAAAACAAATTTCTTGTTCCCCATTTTTACTTGGATGCGATTTCGGAGCAGGCAATGTTTCTGGTACTACGCCTTTCTATTTTTTCGCATTGGATAGACAGGAAAGTAATAGATAAAATCATTCATGGGTTCACCTACCTGCAAGTGTCCATTGCTTATGTAGCGGGATGGACCGATCGGATGTTGGTGGATGGTCTGGTACATGGAGTGGCTTATTCCGCAAAGGGAGTTGGTAGCCTTACACGGAGGTTGGCCAACGGAAAAATACAGTCTTACTTGCTTTGGGCTTTGGCCGGTCTCCTTATTTTTATACTTTGGATTTTATACTGATGCAGAATTTGATTTCTTATTTGATCGTAACACCATTTCTGGCTGCCTGCACAGCGTTGTTTATTCCGGCCATCAAAAAAAATACGTTCAGGGTATTGGCTTTGATAGCAAGTGTGTTTCAGGTTTTGATCTTGATCTTTATCATACTTCACTATCAACACAACGCTGGCATTCAATTAGCCGAGCGGCTTCAGTGGATCACACTCGAGCTGGGCACCTGGGGCACTTTAAAGGCTGAGTATTTTGTGGCACTCGATGGGTTGAGTTTCCCAATGGTTGCCTTATCGGTAGGCATCATGACTATTGCTGTGATATCGTCATGGACAATTGAAAAAAACCAAAAAGGTTATTTCATTTTGTTGCTCATCCTCAATGGTGCCATCATCGGAAGTTTTTGCGCGTTGGACTTCCTCCTGTTCTATGTCTTCTTCGAATTTATGTTGCTGCCCATGTATTTCCTTATCGGGATATGGGGCGGGCCACGGAGGGAATACGCATCCATCAAATTTTTTCTTTACACCCTGTTGGGATCAATTTTTATTTTGATCGTCATCATCGGGCTTTACATTTCGGTGCAAGACCCAACTTCAATAGACCGCGTAGTCCATACGTTCAACGTGCTCCACATGCAAAATCCAGAAAACATAATTCCGGGTTCTGCCTTGTCAGCAAGTTCCACCGATGAGCCCGGCCTTTACTCATTCAGGCTTTGGGCTTTTCTCCTTCTGTTCGTTGGGTTTGCCATCAAACTTCCGGCAGTGCCCTTGCACACGTGGCTGCCCGATGCACACGTGGAAGCGCCCACACCTATATCGGTGGTATTGGCGGCATTGCTTCTAAAATTTGGTGGCTATGGTTTGCTCCGGTTTGCCTATCCCATCTTTCCTGATGGTGCGATTTATTTCAGTTGGCTGGTTGGCTTTGTGGGCGTGGTATCCATTATATATGGCGCGCTCAATGCCCTTTCGTCCAAAGATTTGAAAAGGCTTATCGCCTATTCTTCAGTTTCGCACATGGGCTTTGTGTTGCTGGGCATAGCCTCGGGCACGGTGGAAGGAATTACTGGTGCCGTGTATCAAATGTTCAGTCATGGAATGATCGCGGCCATGTTGTTTCTGATTGCCGGTGTGCTGTACGATCGCACCAACGATCGGCTGATTGAAAACTATTCGGGCCTTGCCAACAAAATGAAAGTTTACACTGCGTTTGTGCTGGTGGCATTCTTTGCGGGGTTGGGCTTGCCGGGCTTTGCCGGATTTATTGGTGAGGTGATGATTTTCTTTGGTGCCTTTCTATCGCAACAAAGCAACGGACTCATACCAATATGGATGGCCATTACCGCTACGTTTGGGCTGGTGCTTGGTGCTGGCTACTTTCTGTGGACCATTCAACGCATGTTCTATGGCCCTTACTCTGTAAAAGTGCCGGTGGCCGAACTGAATGATATTGACAGAAGGGAATACATGATGTTGCTGCCGTTGGCATTGGCGATTTTATTTTTTGGGATTTTTCCGCAAACCCTTTTAAACTATATCAATCCATTTGCAAAAGAGTTTGTGGAGGCATTGTTTAAGTCGGCTGCGTTTGTTAATCCGTGAGTTTGCTGAAATCGTGAAGCCGTGGAGAGAGCAAAAGATGAAATGGACACTTCCTCAAAAATCATTGATTGAAATAATATTGAAAGTGACGACAGCACAAACCGACACTGACCCATGGAATTGACCACCGAACAACACGCCATAATCAACTCCGAAGGGAACATAAAAATCAATGCTGTTGCGGGACCTTCCCAATCAATCAAAAACTCATTTGGGATCGAGCCATCCCTAACGTGCTTTACGAAAAAACGAAGGGCTTGCTTGTGTTCTTC